>NZ_WWJX01000816.1 GCF_009865215.1 Streptomyces sp. SID3343
GGGCCCTGCGCGGCGGGTCGCCGCGACGCGGGGTCGGCATGACGGCGCGCAGCGAGGCGAACTCCTGCGCCTGCGCGTCGAGCCGCTCCTGCCGCTTGCGCAACAACCGCTGCCGCTCCCGCGCGGCCTCCAGATCGAGCAGCACCTGCGGCAGATCCGCGTCGTCGACCGCGACGGCTTGGGCGGCGGGCCGTACGTCGGTCACCCGCACACCGGGGTCGGCGCCGGGCCCGTCCGCAACCGCGTCGGCGCCGCTCGTGGCACCCGAGACCACCCGGGCGCGCAGCGAATATCCGTACGCGGTCAGCGGGAACCCCGTCACCCGCACCCGGACCGGCCCCGAGACACCGGTCGGCAGGTCCACCTCGCAGTGTCGTACGCACACCGCCCCGGCATCGTGCACCACGACCGAACGCAATTCCGAAGCGACCTCGAGCATGTACCCCTCCCGCACCGGTCCCGCCCGTGACTGTCCCTGGGCGCCGCGCGGGCTCGGCGTGGCCTGCCCGCTCGACGAGGGGACCAAAGTAGCCCGACCGGGCAGGTGCGCGTGCGGCTGCGGCTAGTGCGTATCGGATACTGGCACGCATGGCATACGGGACCTTGCGCGCTTTCCTGAAGGCACTGGAGAAGCGCGGTGAACTGAAGCGCGTGCGCGCCGAGGTCGATCCACATCTGGAAGTCGGTGAGATCACCGACCGGGTGAACAAGGCCAAGGGCCCGGCCCTGCTCTTCGAGAACGTCAAGGGCAGCGCGATGCCGCTCGCGATGAACGTCTACGGCACCGACAAGCGCATGCTCATGGCGCTGGGTCTGGACAGCTACGACGAGTTGTCGACGAAGATCGGCGGCCTGCTCAAGCCGGAACTTCCGCAGGGCTTCACCGGCATCCGCGAAGCGTTCGGCAAGCTCGGCTCGGTGGTGCACATCCCGCCGAAGACGATCAAGGACGCGCCGTGCCAGGAGGTCGTGTTCAAGGGTGACGAGGTCGACCTGGACACGATCCCGGCCCTGTTCACGTGGCCCGAGGACGGCGGCTCCTTCTACAACCTGGGCCTGACCCACACCAAGGACCCCGACACCGGCGTGCGCAACCTGGGCCTGTACCGGCTCCAACGGCACGACAAGCGCACGATCGGGATGCACTGGCAGATCCACAAGGACAGCCGCAACCACTATCAGGTGGCCGCCAAGCGCGGGGAGCGGTTGCCGGTGGCGATCGCGTTCGGGTGCCCGCCGGCGGTGACGTACGCCTCCACCGCGCCGCTGCCCGGCGACATCGACGAGTATCTGTTCGCCGGCTTCATCGGCGGGCGGCGGGTGGAGATGGTGGACTGCGTGAGCGTCCCGCTCCAGGTGCCGGCCGAGGCCGAGGTCGTGTTGGAGGGGTGGCTCACCCCCGGTGAGACGCTGCCCGAAGGGCCGTTCGGCGACCACACCGGCTTCTACACGCCGCAGGAGCCGTTCCCGGCGCTGACCATCGACTGCGTGACGATGCGGGCGAAGCCGATCCTCCAGTCGATCGTGGTCGGCCGGCCGCCCACCGAGGACGGTCCGCTCGGCAAGGCGACGGAGCGCTTCTTCCTGCCGCTGCTCAAGATCATCGTGCCGGACATCGTGGACTACGACCTGCCCGAGGCGGGCGGCTTCCACAACTGCGCGATCGTCTCGATCGACAAGAAGTACCCCAAGCACGCGCAGAAGGTGATGAGCGCGATCTGGGGCGCGCACATGATGTCGCTGACCAAGCTCATCGTGGTGGTGGACTCCGACTGCGACGTGCACGACTACCACGAGGTGGCGTGGCGCGCGTTCGGCAACACCGACTACGCCCGCGACCTGATGCTCACCGAAGGGCCCGTGGACCACCTCGACCACGCGTCGTACCAGCAGTTCTGGGGCGGCAAGGCCGGCATCGACGCCACCCGCAAGTTGCCCGAGGAGGGCTACACGCGCGACGGCGGCTGGCCCGAGATGGTCGTGTCGGATCCGGAGACCGCCGCGAAGGTGACTCGTCGTTGGAAGGAATACGGGCTGTGACGTCCGCTGCTCTACCCGCTCCAGGAACCCCTTCGGAGCACGGCAGGATCAAGGCGTTCCTGCGCGTGGTGATGATCGAACACTCGGTGTTCGCGCTGCCGTTCGCCTACATCGCGGCGTTCACCGCGATGTTCGAGACCAACGGACACCTGCACTACCGGGAGTTGCTCCTGGTCACGGTCGCGATGGTGGGCCTGCGCACGTTCGCGATGGCGTGCAACCGGATCATCGACCGCGAGATCGACGCGCGCAACCCGCGGACCGCGACGCGCGAACTGGTCACCGGTGTGGTGTCGGTGCGCACCGCGTGGGTCGGCGCGCTGGTCGCGCTGCTGTGCTACCTGGTTGCGGCCGCGCTGCTCAACCCGCTGTGCCTGGCGCTCGCGCCGCTCGCGGTGGTCCCGATGGTGGTCTATCCGTACGGCAAGCGGTTCACCGACGTGCCGCACGCGATCCTGGGCGTCGCGCAGGCGATCGGCCCGATCGGGGCGTGGCTCGCGGTCACCGGCGAGTGGTCGTGGAAGGCGGTCGTACTGGGCCTCGCGGTCGGCACCTGGATCGGCGGCTTCGACCTGATCTTCGGCTGCCAGGACGTCGCGGCGGACCGCGCGCACGGCGTCAAGAGTGTGCCGGCCAAGTGGGGCATCGCCAACGCGCTCAACGCCTCGAAGATCACCCACGTGGTGACCACGCTGCTGTTCGTCTGGTTCGGCGCGCTGGTGGGCGCGGGCTTCTTCTGGTGGCTGGGCCTGCTCGTCGTCGCGGCGGCGTTCGTCTACGAGCACTCCCTGCTCAAGCCGGACGACCTCTCCAAACTCAACCGCGCCTTCTTCACCACCAACGGCTTCATCGGCATCGCGCTGTTCTGCTGCGCGCTGCTGGACCTGAGCGTGCGGGGCTTGGGGCTGTAACGCGGCGATTCGGCGACCTGCGACGTGCCGGGCGCCGGTACGTCCGGGCCCGGCACGTCATGGTGTCGATGGCTCAGCCGGGCTGGTCGCCGGTGTAGCGGTAGATGTCGTGGCCGGCGTTGACGCCCCACACCGTGCCGTCGGCGCCCGCTCCGATGTCGCTCAGCGCGCCGGGGATGTTCACCCACGGGTTGGTGTCGTTGTTGGTGAACTTGTAGATGCTGCCGGCGGCGTTGACGCCCCAGACGTTGGTGCGTGACCCGGCCGAGATCCGGACCAGCTTGCCGGGGATGTGCACCCAGTGGGTGGAGCCCTGGTCGCCGGCGTAGCGGTAGATGTCGCCGGCCGCGTTGACGCCCCACACGGTGCCGTCGGCCGCGGCCCCGATGTCGCTCAGCGCGCCGGGGATCTTCACCCACGGGTTGGCGTCGTCGTTGGTGAACCGGTAGATGCCACCGGCGGCGTTGACCCCCCAGACGTTGGTGCGCGATCCGGCCGAGATCCGCGCCAGGCCGCCGGGGATCTTCACCCAGTGGTTGGAGCCCTGGTCGCCGGTGTAGCGGTAGATCTCGTCGTTGGCGTTCACCCCCCAGACCGTGCCGTCCGGGGCCGCGCCGATGTCCTTGAGGCCACCCGGGATGTTCACCCAGGGGTTGGCGTCGTCGTTGGTGTAGCGGTAGATGGCACCGGCCGCGTTCACCCCCCACACGACGCTCCGCGATCCCGCCGAGATCGCCGAGAGACCGCCGGGAATCTTCTGCCAATCAGCCATGTCGAACCCGCTCCCCTTTGCTGTGCTTCGGGTGTTGCGCCGGGTTTTCGGCATCGGGAGGCCCGACCAAACGGAGCGTCGATCGACTGGCCGGAAAACACGGGCGGTCGATCGCGGCAGCCACGTGATCACCGCAGGCGGCGGTGTCGCGCGAACAGCTCGTCCGATGAGTGGATTGACCGAAAGTCGGTCGCGCGGACGGGTGATGGACACGCGGGGGACTGTCGAGTAGGTCTGCGCGGGCGGCGGCCGGCGGAGGTCGTCCGTTCCGAAGGCGAGAGCGAAGGCGAGAGCGAGAGCGAGGGCGCGGCTCGGTCAGCGGCGCAGGATGATCTCCCGCTCCATGCGGGACAGTTTCTCGGGGTTGCGCACGGCGTACAGCCCGCTGATGAGCCCGTCGTCGATGCGCACCGCCACGACGGTGTCGATCTTGCCGTCGAGCCGCAGAACCAGCGCCGGGTAACCGTTGACCTGCGCCGGCCGCAGCGACGCGGTGGCGGCGATCCTGCCCAGCACCCGCGCCACCGTGTCGACTCCGGTGACGGGCGCCAACGCGGCTCGGGCGACTCCGCCACCGTCGCTCAGGAGTACGACATCCGGCGCGAGCAGGTCGAGCAGGCGCTGTAGGTCGCCCGTTTCGACCGCCCGCCGAAACGCCTGGAGCACCCCGCGGGTCTCGGCCGCGGACACCACCTCCCGTGGGCGTCGCGCCGCGACGTGTGCGCGTGCCCGGTGGGCGATCTGGCGGACCGCGGCCGGGCTCTTGTCGACGGCTTCGGCGATCTCGTCGTACTCCAGACCGAACACCTCGCGCAGCACGAACACCGCCCGCTCGGTGGGCCCGAGTGTCTCCAGCACCAGCAACATCGCCATCGAGACGCTGTCGGCCAACTCGACGTCCTCGGCCACGTCGGGCGCGGTCAGCAGCGGTTCGGGGAGCCAGGGGCCGACGTAGTTCTCCTTGCGCCGGCGCAGCGTACGCAGCCGGCCCAGGGCCTGGCGAGTGGTGATCCGGACCAGGTACGCCCGTTGCTCCCGCACCGCGTCCATATCGACGCCCACCCATCGCAACCAGGTCTCCTGGAGGACGTCTTCGGCGTCGGCGGCCGAGCCGAGCATCTCGTAGGCGATGGTGAACAACAGGTTGCGATGGGCGACGAACGCCTCGGTGGCGACGTCCGTACGCCCGCCGCGCGCAAGCGGCTCGGCCGGGTCCGCGTCGTCCCCCGCCCGGCCCGTCGCCCGCTCGCCGTGCTCGCCCATCGCCGACTCCCGCCTGTTCGCCCTCGACCGTGTCACACGCACAAGACACCGACCGCACCGCCTTTGTGACACCCCCGGCGGGTGGCCCACGTCACAACGTCGGCGCTGTCACAAGAACGGGGTCACCGGCATCTCGTGTTCGTCAGGACGCCGCAGCAACGATCCGCGCGGCAAGAGACCCCACTGTGAGGACGAAGTCATGGAACCCCGTTTCGACCTGTTCGCCAACGAGCTCGGCGCCAAGATCAGCAAGCGGTTCTACAACGTCAGCCTGGCGATCCAACAGTCTCCACTGCCTCGGGCCACCCAGGACCTGGTGATGCTGCGCGTCAGTCAGATCAACGGCTGCGGTTTCTGCGTCGACTACCACTCCAAGGAGGCCGCGGCCGCCGGGGAGACGTCGGTCCGGCTCCACCTGGTCGCCGCGTGGCGCGAGACCTCCGTGTTCACCGAGGCCGAGCGGGCCGCACTGGCCCTCGCCGAGGAAGGCACCCGACTCGCCGACGCCGACCACGGCGTGTCCGACGAGACGTGGGCCCAAGCCCGCAAGCACTACGACGACGACCGGATCGCCGCCCTGGTCTACCTGATCGCCGTGATCAACGCCGCGAACCGCGTCGGCGTCATAGTACGAAACCAGGGCGGCTCCTACGAACCCGGCGTCCCGGCCGCGCTCACCGACTGAACACCGCCCACCCACCGCAACGGCCCGGCCGGGACCAACACTCCCGGCCGGGGATTCCGGCCTCGGCTTGGCCGGTTCGTGCCTCTACCTTTTCGTTCACCGCATGCAAATATTTCACGGTCACGACGGTCTTCGCGGGCGCCGGTTTTTCTCTGCGGCGGCTTGCCCGACACCGGGCTTCGGTACGGAACTTCCACGGTCGGCGCGGTGTCGACCCCCCGTTCGTCAAGCGATGTCCGGTTGCTGCCGGGCTGGTTCACGTGAGAGGGAGCAGGGAAATGCGAAAGCGAATCGTTTCGGTGGCTCTGGCGATAGCGGCAACGGCAACGACGGCGGTCATGGCGGCTCCGCCGGCAACTGCCAACGTCGGTGGGCTGTACCTCGGAATCAACCAGAACCTTCAGCCGTTACCGGCGATGTTCTTCACCAACAGCGTCGCCAACCTGGGCTCGTCGGGTCAGGGCGACCTGGCCAGTTCGGCGCAGAACACCGACACCTCGGCCTGGGTGCTGTTCGACGACCGCAACTACCGCGACCGTCGCTACTGCCTGCCGCCCGGCGGATACATCGCCAACCTGCACTCCGGTTCCTGGAACTTCGGCGACAAGACCTCCTCCGTGCTGCGCCTGGGCACCGCGAGTTGCGCGGGCTACCCGACCTTCTGACAAGAGCGAGGGACGGCGTCGACACCGACGCCCGAGATCCCGCACGTGCGCAGGCACCGGCGCACACCGCGTCGGCCGTCGCCTCGGGCCCCCGGTACGCGGGCGGCCCGAGGCGACCTCGGACCGAGTCGGCGACGCGCTCGGCCGAGGTTGTCGTCGGGGGCACGGGTGTTCGGTGGGCGGTGGGGTGCCCTACCGGCTACGCCTTCTTGTCCGTGCCCGTGAACAGGTCGGTCATCCGGCCGCCGAAGGACTCCATCAGGCCGTTCAGGTCGATCGTCTCGGACGCCGGGGGAGCCTTCGGGGTGACGGGCTGGTCGATCTTGGAGTACTTGAAGTCGACGGACATCTCGTTCGAGCCGTCGCTGCCCGAGTCGCCCGTCACCCGAACCGGGAGCGGGCGGCCGTTGGCGGCGACGTACACCGTCACGGTCTCGTTGCTCTTCGCGTCCTTGCTGATCAGCGGGATGGTCTTGACGCCGTTGAGCTCGGTGATCGGGCCCTTGGTCGTGGGGGCCTCGGGCGTCTTGGACGACTCGCCGTCGGAGTCGGAACCCGAGTCGGAACCGGGCTCGGAGGAAGGGGACTTCGAGTCGGAGTCCGAGCCGAACAGGCCGTCGAGCGGGGAGCCGCCGCCCTTGATCACGTCGCCACCCAGCTTGCTCACCTCGGAGCCGCCGAACTTGACGTACTTGCCCTCGATCAGCTTGCCGGCCTCGCTGATCATCTTGGTGAACTCGTCACCGAGGGCCTTCTCCGCGGACGAATTCGGCTTCGCCGTCGAGTTCGTCGCCTCGGCGCGCTTGCCGATGTCCAGCACGAGGTCGATCGTTCCGGGCGCGAGCTTGACGTAGACGGTCTTGTCGACCGCGACGATGTCGAGGCCCTTGTCCTTCAAGGTGATCCGGCCTTCGGCCTGCTCGCCGGTGCCGACCTTGATGTCGGCGCCGATCGGGGTGTCGAACGCGGTGCCCGTGGCCTGCATGCGCAGGTTCGGCAGGTCCTTGAAGGAGTCTTCCGTCTTCTTGGACAGCTCTTCGGCACTCAGCGCCTCGTTCGAGGGGCCCTTCGGGTCGAGGACGTCCCCGGCACCGCCCCCGGCCGGTTTGAGCAGGTTCGGGGAGGACGATTCGCCGCAGCCGGTGGCGACGAAGACCAGCGGGACGGCGAGGGCAGCGGCGGATATCCGAAGCGAACGCACAGATGTACTCCTGGTCGAGGGTCACACGAAGGACGACGACCGCCTCGCCTGCCGGTGAGACCGGTGAGACCGCCTACTCGCATGGTAGGCAGCGCCGTCCACTGGTTCATCGGATCGGTACCCCGTCGGGCGAGACCTGTGCCACATCGCGCCGGCGCCGCAGGACCAGCGCCGCGAGCACGCCGCCGAGCAGCCCGAACAGGTGGCCCTGCCACGACACGCCCTGCGCGAGCGGAGTGACGCCGAGCGCGAACGAGCTGCCGTAGTAACCCAGGACGACCAACCCGACCACGATGTCGAGCACCCGGCGGTCGGCGAACCCGCGCACCAGCAGGTAGCCGAAGAGGCCGAACACGAGGATGCTCGCGCCCGCCGTGTTGGACCCGCTCGGCGACACGAGCCACACGCCGAGGCCGCCGGTGACGATGATCAGCAGCAGCACGCCGAGGAAGCGAAGAACCCCGCGCAGCGCGGCGAGAAAGCCGAGCACCATCAGCGGGAAGGTGTTGGAGACGATGTGTCCGGTGCCGAAGTGCAGGAACGGCGCGGTGAGGATGTCGGGCAACTCGTCGGCCCGACGCGGCGTTATGCCGTGGCCCACGAGCGAGTCGTCGGTCGCGTAGTTGATCAGCTGCACCACCCAGACGGTGGCGACCAACACGCCGGTGACGAGCACCGCGTCGCGAACCCCCGACACGGATATCCGAGCCATGCCTCCCCCTCCCCTGCGACCGGCACGGCGGCCACAAAGCCACAATAGGAGCCATGGACGACCAGCGGGACAGTGCCGAAGGACGACGCCCATGGATCGTGGGCGTTTCGGGGGCTTCCGGTACGCCTTACGCCGCCGCGGTGTTGGGCGGCCTGCTCGACGCGGGGGAGCACGTGGACCTCGTGATCAGCCGGGCCGCCCGGTTGACCCTGCTCGACGAGACCGGCATCGCGTTTCGCGACGCGCACTGGCGCGACGACCTCGCGGCGTGGACCAGGCTCGACAACGGCGCCCTCGACCGGGTGCGCTACTGGGCGGCCGGCGACATCGGCGCCGGGCCGGCGAGCGGGTCGTATCCGGCGAAGGGGATGATCGTGGTGCCGGCGAGCACGGCCTCGGTCGCGGGTATCGCGATCGGGCTGTCCAAGGACCTGCTCCAGCGCGCGGCGGACGTGAGCCTCAAGGAACGCCGCCCGCTGGTGATAGTGCCGCGCGAGACCCCGTTGACCGGCACGACGCTGCGGCACCTGGTCCGCCTGGACGACGCCGGCGCGGTGATCCTCCCGGCGTCCCCGGCGTTCTACGCGGGCGCCCAAGACGTACAACGGCTCGTCGACTTCGTCGCCGGCAAGGCGTTGGACGCGCTCGGCGTACGGCACACCCTGTATCGCCGATGGGACGGCGAACTCGGCGGCGCGCGACGCGAGGCGAGTGCGTGAGTGGACGACCCGAAAAGGCCCCCGCGGAGAACGGGAGCCTTGGGGATCGTGCCGGATCGATCGAGCCGATCGGTCCGGCGGGGTCCGATCGGTTGCGATCAGCGACCGGACTTGCGGCGGCCGACCAGACGCTTGACACGCGTGAGCGTGCTCGACGGCTGGGTGGCACGTGAGCGCTCCGCGATCGCATGCAGTTCCTGCATGTGAGCGCGAGCCATCTCCATGGTGTACACGGGGTTCCCTCCCAGTGAATCTTCATCAGAGGCTTATGGCTTCCGATGCCTTTGATTCTAAGGGTTAGAATCGCAAACGTCCAATGATTTACAGGCCTATGTGAGCCTGAACCTCTGTCATGCAGCGAACATGTAGTGAACGCACAGCGAACCGGATACTCGACAACTGGAGGAAACGGACATGGATGCCGTCGACCGCAAGCTGATCCAGGCGCTGCGCGGCAACGGACGGGCGTCGTACGCCGAGCTGGGCCGGCTCGTCGGCCTGTCCGGGCCGAGCGTCACCGACCGGATCAACCGTCTCGAACAGGGCGGCGTGATCACCGGTTACCGCGCGTCGGTCGACCCGGTCTCGCTGGGCCTGGGGGTCACCGCGCTGATCGGGATCCAGCTCTCCGACGCGGCCGACCACGACGACGTGAGCCGGCGGCTGCGCGACCTCGACGAAATCGAGGACTGCTGGTTCATCGCCGGCGACGACTCGTTCATGCTCAAGGTCCGGGTCTCCGACATGGAGGGCCTGGAGAACGTCGTCCGCCGCCTCTCCGGCACCCGCGGCGTCGCCCGCACCCGCACCACGGTCGTACTGTCCACCAAGTGGGAGTACCGCGCGGCCGAACTGCCCGAGCCCACCGAATAGGTTTGCGGCCCCCTCGGGGGGCTCTCCTAGGCTGGCCGTCATGACCGACCTCGTGACACTCGAAGACCTTCGCGCCGCACAAAAGCGCATCGCGGGCACGGCAGTGCGTACCCCGCTCCTGCCGTCCCTGCACGGTGACACCGACCGACCGCTGTGGCTCAAGCCGGAGAACCTCCAGCCGATCGGCGCGTTCAAGATCCGCGGCGCGTACAACGCCATCGCGGCGCTGAGCGAGGCCGACCGCTCGCGCGGGGTCGTCGCACACTCCAGCGGCAACCACGCGCAGGCGGTCGCGTACGCGGCCCGCGCGTTCGGCGTCAAGGCGGTGATCGTGATGCCCGACACCACCCCGCAGGTCAAGATCGACGCGACCCGCGCGCTCGGCGCCGAGATCGTCATCGTCACCCCGGACCGCCGCGACATCGCGGCCGGGGAACTCGCGCAGGAGCACGGCTACGCATTCGTGCCGCCCTACGACGACTCGCGCATCGTGGCCGGCCAAGGCACCACCGGCCTGGAGATCGTCGAGGACCTGCCGACCGTCGACACCGTGCTCGTCCCGGTCAGCGGCGGCGGCCTGATCTCCGGCATCGCCGCCGCGGTCAAGCTGACCGACCCGCGGATCAAGGTGATCGGCGTCGAGCCCGAACTCGCCGCCGACGCGGCCCAGTCCTTCCGCACCGGCGTGCGCACCACGTGGTCCACCGCCGACACCTACCGCACCATCGCCGACGGTCTGCGCACCACGTCGGTGGGCGTGATCCCGTTCGCGCACATCCAGGCGTACGTCGACGACATCGTCACCGTGACCGAGGCGCAGATCCGCGAGGCCATGCACTTCCTGGCGCTGCGTGCCCGCCTGGTCGCCGAACCTTCCGGCGCGGTCGCCACCGCCGCATACCTCTTCCGCAAGGACGCGCTGCCGGCCGGGCGCGAACACGTGGCCGTGGTCAGCGGCGGCAACGTGGACCCCGCGCTCTACGCCGAAGTGACGGCCTGAGCAGGTCGACGCCGACACCGGGCGTAACCTCGTACAAGCCGTGCAGCGGCACACAAGAACACCAAGAGGGAGAGCTGACGCATGGACGCGGGCCTGCGCAAGGAGATCGAGGACAAGGTTTTCGCCGGGGAGCGACTGAGCCGTGAAGACGGCATCGCGCTCTACGCGAGCGACGACCTCGCGTGGCTCGGCGGCCTCGCGCACCACGTGCGCACGGTGAAGAACGGCGACAAGGTCCACTTCAACGTGAACCGTCACCTCAACATGACCAACGTGTGCAACGCGTCGTGCGCCTACTGCTCGTTCCAGCGCAAGCCGGGCGAGAAGGACGCCTACACGATGCGCATCGAGGAGGCCGTGCGGCTCGCGAAGGAGATGGAGCCGGACGGGATCACCGAACTGCACATCGTCAACGGTCTGCACCCGACCCTGCCGTGGCGCTACTACCCGAGGTCGCTCAGTGCCCTCAAGGAGGTCCTGCCGAACGTCGCGCTCAAGGCGTTCACGGCGACCGAGATCCACTGGTTCGAGAAGATCTCCGGCCTGTCGGCCTCCGACATCCTCGACGAACTGATGGACGCGGGCCTGGAGTCGCTCACCGGCGGCGGCGCGGAGATCTTCGACTGGGAGGTCCGGCAGCACATCGTCGACCACGACACCCACTGGGAGGACTGGTCGCGGATCCACCGCCTCGCGCACTCCAAGGGCCTCAAGACGCCGAGCACGATGCTCTACGGCCACATCGAGGAGCCCAGGCACCGGGTCGACCACGTCATCCGGCTGCGCGAACTCCAGGACGAGACCGGCGGATTCCAGGTCTTCATCCCGCTGCGCTACCAGCACGACTTCCACGACAGCAAGGACGGCATCGTCCGTAACCGGCTCCAGGCCCGCACCAGCATGGCCACCGGCGCCGAGGCGCTCAAGGTGTTCGCCGTCTCGCGCCTGATGTTCGACAACGTCCCGCACGTCAAGTGCTTCTGGGTGATGCACGGCCTCGCGACCGCGCAGCTCGCGCTCAACCACGGCGCGGACGACCTCGACGGCTCGGTCGTCGAGTACAAGATCACCCACGACGCGGACGACTTCGGCACGCCGAACAAGATGACCCGCGACGACCTGCTCGACCTGATCCGTGACGCGGGCTTCCGCCCGGTCGAGCGCAACACCCTGTACGAGACGCTGCGCGAGTACGACGGCCCGGACCCGGCCCGCCGGGACGCCCCGCAGCCGATGAAGATCTGAGCACGAAGCGACGACGACACGACACGACGACACACGCCGCGGGCCCCGAGGGAGCACCAGTAGATGAGCGATGCCGTCACGTTCGACGAGGCCGCCACCTTTCTCGCCAGGACGGGCCCGTCGGGCGCGGCGGCGTTGCTGCGGCTGCGCGCGGAGCCCAAACGGCGGCCCGACGGGATGCTGGTGCTCGGTGAGTTCGAGTGGTTCACCCACCGGCGGATCGTGCTCGACCCGGCGACCGGCCACGTCTACGCGCAGTTCGGTGATCCGGAACTGTTGGCCACGAGCCTGGACACGTTCGGGCGACTGATCCGCGAGGTCGAGTCGTTCCGCACCCGCGACGGTGGGGTGTGGGACCCGGAGGTCGCCGCGCGCGCGGCCTTGGACCGGGTGCGGGCGTACGACCCGGCAGTGTTGGAAACCGACGGCAACGTGAGCGGCTACTGGCTCGCCTCGCTGCTCGTGTGGCCGCTGCTGTACGCGGTCGCGCCGGGCCGGGACGGGCTACGGCTGGACGTGACGCGTGAGTGGCTGGCGAGCGAGTTCGCCGCGGCGAACATCGTGGCGGTGGACGTCGACGCGCTTGCGGACACGATCGACGTGCATCCGCCGTCCCGGCGCTTCCTGCGCGACATCGGACTCGTCGCGGCGGGCCCGGTCCTGTTGTCCGACGAGCGACCGCTGCCGATCGACGCCAAGAACGAGGAAGAAGAGGAGAACGGCTACGAGGTACCGCCGGACGCCGGCCGATACCTGCTGCTCGGCGGGCTCGTCCACGAATTCGAGGTGCTCCTCGACAGCCGCGACGGTCGCCTGCACGCCTGGTACTACCCCGATGCCGAGCTGCGTCCGCTCAACGGCGACCTGTCGACGCTGGTGTTCACGCAGTGGATGAACGCCCGGGTCAACCGCTACGACCGCGAGTACGGGATCACCCACGACTACGACGGTCTGGCCGCGGTGATGACCGGTGTGCTCTCGGTCCTGGACCCGTTCGCGGCCGAGGGCGACGACGCGTACTGGCCGGGCATCTTCGACGATCGGCACGGCGGGGGCCTGTGCGGTTGACGAGCCGAGCGACGGTCGGACGGCGGAGTCGGGTGAGCGGTTCCACATCGTGGGTATTCACGACGTTCGGGAGCCGTCGGTGCTCGCCCTGCTCCCGGCGGGTCGACCCCCTCGGGTGAGCCGGGTGCCGAGCCGCCCACGGGCCGGGCGGCGCCCGCACCGCCGCCGTACCGCGATCGGAAGGGGACGCGTGAGCCGCGAACTGCGTACCGAGGTCACCCGGCAGCAGGCCGAGGAGTGGTTCGGCGAGGTGGTCCGGCACGACCTGCCGCAGATCGAACACGAACCCACCCGGCGTTTCCTGGCCGAGGTCGGGCTGCCCCGCGAGGCCGCCGGGGTGTGGTTCGATCCGGCCCCCGGTACGGCGGCCACCCGTCACCTGCTCGTGCTGGGCGGATACGGCGACCGCGCGGGCGGCGCGCACCACACGACGACCGTGCTGCTCGACGACGTGAGCGGCCGGATCCACACATCCGTGCGCGGCGGCGACCCCAGGCCGATGACCGTCGACGTGTCCACGCTCGTACGCAACGCCGGTCTGGTCGAGGAGATCAGCACCGGGCGCGGCCCGGTGCGCACGGCCGAGGAACTGTTCGCCCTGCTCGCGGCGACCGAGCCCGAGATCGACCGCAACGACTCGTTCTGGCACACGTCGTTCGCGATGTGGCAGTTGCGGCGGGCAGCGGTACCCGGTGACGGGCTCGCGGTGCGGATCACGCCGGCGATGCTGGACCTCGTGTACGAGAACGACTTCGGCGGCCTCCCCGAGGAGGTGCTGCCGGCCGCGCTCGTACACGAACCCACTCGGCGCTTCCTGCTGGAGATCGGCCTGATCGACGCGTGGGCCTACCTGGACATGCGCAACGACCGCGATCCGCTGCCCACGCTCGCCGAGCTGATCGCCGAACGCACGGCCGAGTGGGAGGACGAACCCGAGGCGCCGGACGACGCGGAACACCTGATCGTACTGGCCTACATCATGGAGGACGGCGACCTCGTGGTGGACGGCCGCACCGGCCTGCTGCTGCGGTGGGACTACAACGACGCCGAGCTGATCCCCTACAACACCGACCTGTCCACGCTCGCGTTCACGATGTGGGTGGTCGGGCGGGCGCGGCAGCAGACCGAGCGGCTCGACTTCACGGTGCGCGCGGACGCGTGGGAGTTGATCGTGCGCGCGATCCTCGCCCCGGCGGATCCGGTCGCGTGGGCCGACCCGTGGGGATATTGGCCGAACATGGTGCTCGGCGCCGAGCACGGGATGGTCCCTTGACCTGCGGATTCGCGGTCGCCGCGGCGCGCGTGGCCTACCCGGGTCCGGCTCCGGGATCGGAGATGCTTGACTGGTGTTGTGGGCGGTCTGTACCGCTCGTCCGCTCGTGCCGCCACCGCAAAGGGAACCGAAGGTGACCATGTCGAATCCCGCGCTGCGTTACTCGCTCTACCGTCTCGGCATCTTCGCCGCGCTGTTCGCCGTCGTCATGGTCGTGTTCGGACTGTTCGATCTGAACGGGCGAGGCATCATCTTCCTCGCGATCGGAATCGCGGCGGCCGTGTCGGCGGTGATCAGCTACAAGTTCCTGAACGCGCAGCGCGACGCCATGTCCGAGGCGCTCTACAACCGGGTACAGCGGGCCAAGGAGCGCATCGCCGAGGACAACCGAGCCGAGGACGCGAGCGCGGCCGCAATCGTGCGGGAAGCCTCGTAAGCCGGGGAAGCCGCGTTAAGGCCGGGGAAAGCCGCGTAAGGCCAGGGAAGGCCGCGTAAGCGAGGTGTGGCCGGCAGTGTCCGTTCCGTAATTCTTTGCGTTTATCGCCTCGGTGTCGCTACTCTCGCTTTCATGATCGGTGCAGGCAACACGCAGATGGCACGCGTAGCGGTGGGTTACCCGCTCGTGTCGCGCCGTCATGTGGACCTGGGCCGTTGCGCCACCGCGCTGTGTTGCGGCTAGCCGCCGCCGTGCCCCGGTCGGGCTGACACCTCTCCACGCTCGTCATCCGACCGCTTCGCACGCGGCCCCCGCGGCCGTTTCTGCGCGAAGTATCGTCTCTTCGTTTCTCTCCTGCCCGGCACCTGGTGCCTCGGTGCGCAGGTCACGGCCGCTCCCGTGTAGCAGTGAAATCCTCCGTCCCCCACGGTGCCCGTAAAACAGGAGCCCTGCCTTGTCTGCTGTCGATTCAGTGAAGTCCCTGAAGAGAACCCCGTTTTGGGCCCAGATAGCCCTCGGTCTCGTCTTCGGTGTGGTCCTCGGTTTCATCGCCAAGGAGTACAGCGTCGACTGGCTGACCGAGACCCTCACGCAGATCGGGACGATCTTCGTCCAACTGCTGAAGCTGGCCGTCCCGCCGCTGGTGTTCACCGCGATCCTGGTGAGCGTCGTCAACCTGCGCAACGTCAACAACGCCGCCCGGCTCGCCGCCCAGACACTGCTGTGGTTCCTGATCACGTCGCTGATCGCGGTCGGCATCGGCATCACCATCGGCCTCGTCACCAACCCGGGCGACGGCTTCAAGGCGCCGACCGACAAGCTCAAGGCGCCCACCACCAACGGTGACTGGCTCGACTTCATCACCGGCATCGTCCCGACCAACATCGTCAAGTCGTTCTCCGAGGTCAACGTCCTCCAGATCGTCTTCCTGGCCGTGGTCGTGGGCGCGGCGACGCTGTCCGTGGGAGCCAAGGCGGAGCCGATCATCAAGGGCGCCGAGATCATCCTCGAGGTCGTCCAGAAGGCCCTGTGGTGGGTCATCAAGCTCTCCCCGCTCGGCACGCTCGGCCTGATCGGCAAGTCCGTCGCCACCTACGGCTGGGACCTGGTCAAGCCGCTCGGCACCTTCACCGTCGACATCTATGTCGGTTGCGCCATCGTGCTGTTCGTGGTCTACCCGCTGCTGCTCGCGCTGGTCGGCAAGGTCAACCCGCTGCACTACTACAAGGGCGCGTGGCCGGCCATCCAGCTCGCGTTCGTCTCGCGCTCCTCGGTCGGCACCATGCCGGTCACCCAGAAGGTCACCGAGCGCCTCGGCGTCCCGAAGGACTACGCGTCGTTCGCGGTGCCGTTCGGCGCCACGACCAAGATGGACGGTTGCGCCGCGATCTACCCGGCGATCGCCGCGATCTTCGTCTCCGAGGTGTACGGGGTCAGCCTGGGCATCAAGGAGTACCTGCTGATCGCGTTCGTCTCGGTGATCGGTTCGGCCGCCACCGCGGGCCTCACCGGTGCGATCATCATGCTGACCCTCACGCTCAGCACGGTCGGCCTCCCGCTGGAGGGCGTCGCCCTGCTGCTGGCCATCGACCCGATCCTGGACATGATGCGTACCGCGGTCAACGTGGCCGGTCAAGTAGTAGTGCCGTTGATTGTCTCCGCCCGTGAGGGGACGCTCGACCTGGAGAAGTACAACAACCCGCGTGACCTGGAAGCCCCGGACGAGCCGGAGGACACCCCGCGCGTCCCGCTCCAGAAGACGGACGACCGCGAGCCGGTCACCGTCTGACGCACCCCCGAACAGCGCCCCCGATCCCTTCGTGCCGAAGGGTCGGGGGCGCTTTGCGTGCGCAGTAATCCTTGCTTCGGTGAAGAGTAGCTGTGGGGTGTCCTCGTCGCCTTCGAGGTTCTGGTCGTGGATCGTCTGGCCGAACTTCCTCAAAACACGTGGGCCGACAACCGGTCTTGGAACGCGGGCGCGACCGCGGTCTTCCTGATCCGCCTGGCCCTGACGGTCGTCTCGTTCATGGCCAGCAACGCGATCGGCGGCCGGGGATCAAGGGCGTTCGGGCCTCGCGCGTCGGCTCCTTAGTTCGTGGATCGGCAGCGATGCAGAGGTCAATCACATGAGCCTCGCTCGGCTCTTATGGCCGCAGTCGCCGGAAGCGAATACGTACGCAGAGTGCTCGTGCAATTACGGAAAGGAGTCGGACCCGAGATCGCGCCTGAGAAGGCGGGAAGTCCTGCGGACCGGGCAATGTGGCGTGATAATAGACCGTCAGTTGTGGATCTGATCGATCGGTAGACGATGACTTATCACTATCCCGTGCTAGAAATTTCTCGCGTCATCATGCATTCCGTGCCAAAGGCAGGACGCAACGACCCGAACGCTGAGCCTTTGGGCCTAAGTGAGATCGAGAGCTCGTTGACCGAAGCTGTCCGTCTGAATTTGCAAGGTAAGTTTCGCGCCGACCTTACGTCAGCCAGAGAAGTTATCGAGGACTCGAATGCGGAGTCTCCGATCCCAAACCTGCTGCGTGACTTCTTTGAGGGCAGGAGCAGTGACTTCGTAGCAATGTCCTCCCAGCTGGCAGAAGCGCTTCGTCAGGCGCAGACAGGAGTGAATTCGGGAGGACTCTTGCTTGTCGCTGAAGGCAAAGCGGACGAGCGAAAAATTGTCATCATCGTGAAGCTTGAGCGTGAAAACGGCATGCGCGCACATGGGGAAGTTGTAGCCGGAAAGAAAACATTCAAAGTCGAATACTTGAACGATATTCTCTTCCCTGGAAAGTCCAGAATTTACAAGATCGGGATTTTTTGGGAGCCGAAGAGTTCCGATGAAGAAATCCAGGGGATTATTGCTGACAAGCAGGTTGCTAGTGGAAAGCTCAGCAAATTTTTCCTCAGCGATTTTCTAGGCTTCCGCTTTACCGAGGATGCCGAAGAAGTAACCAGTCGTTTCTTCTCCGAAACGATGTCTTGGATCAACCGAGAAGATTTCTCGTCGGGTATCAAGGCAAGATATACGGTGGCTCTCATGGCAGAACTGAACAATCGTGAGAGGACGATCTTTGCCAAAAAGTTCGCTACAGCAAATTTTGAGCCTGCCCATCAAGATTCATATATCTCAGCAATGGCCGAAGCCAAAGTGCATGTCTCCATGTTCGAAAAAGACCTAACCTTGATTTCAACTAAGATTGCTAAAGTTCAATTCGTCTTCGAGAACGGGGCCATCGTTATTGCCCCTCACGAGGCGTTGGAGAGCGGGGCGGTGCTTGTGACGCAAGAGGGTGAGGGCATGAGCACCATTTCGGTTACGGATGAGCTAAAAACGGTCAGCTCTCAGACGGCTGGCAGTAGGAAGCAGGCAGGGAGGCAACTCGATTCGTCAGGAGAGGTTTCATCGTGACTACCACCATTGATCGGGCTCGGGAACGCTTTCAGAGGGAGCTTCCGCAGTTCGAGGCGTTGACGCGCGATATCATAGCCAAGATCGACCAAGCTGCGAAGGGTAGGAAAATTCGCTGCCGAGTATCCGGCAGAGTCAAAGACCCGCATAGTTTTGTAACAAAGTCAATTGCAAAGGGATATCAAGATCCATGGCGCCAGATAACTGACAAGTCAGGTGTCCGGATAATTCTAGATCATCCTGGTGAAATCACGCCCATGCTTGATTTGGTCGTTCACGAATTCGAAGCTGTTCGAGTCGAAGACACTCGTGACGACCCGGATGGAATCAAACAGCTCAGCTACCCGAAAGTACATGTTCAAATAGCTGACCCGTTTCCAGAGTCGCGTCTTGGTGTATCTGAAACATTGGAATGCGAGATACAGATCCGGACGGATGCCCAAGACCTCTGGGCGCGAATGTCCCACGCGATGCTGTACAAGCCCCAATCAACCCCGCCCCTAGATGTCAGACGCTCCCTGTACCGTCTCATAGCACTGGTCGAACTGTACGACGCTGAAGTCGAACGGGGAGTTCGTGCTATGACAGAAAACCCCGCCTATATAGAGAATCAACTATTTGATCAAGCTGAACGAATTTTTCGGAGATACGTATCCGGACAATCGGAGCGGGAAATATCCGAAGCGATCATCCCAGTGCTGGCAAGTACGATTGAGGTGTCGAATGGCGTCTATTTCGAGAAGCTCAATAAATTTGTTGCAGAGAATTTGTCTCATTTACGTTCTGTGTACGAGCGGTACGCGGAAAAAGTCCCATTGGAAATGGTTGAACGTTACATTGCAGTAGGCCAACCGGAGAGCATTATCATTTTCGAGCGCTTGTCGGCTCAACCTTTTTACCTAAAGGCGAAGTGGAGCGAGTCAAGCCTTCCTCTAAATTGGCTGGAATCGGCAGCGGAAGCTTGGGGAGTTGTTTTGGATGAATGAGGGATCTGGGGTAGCAGCCACGGCTCTTTTTGTGGAGATCTTAGTGGTTGGCGTCGGAGCACTTAGTGGTCTTTCTATCTTGATAACTGGAATCTGGTTTCCAAGAGGTTTGGAAAATGTGCCATCGCTGGACGGGAGCATTCTCCTTGGCTTGGGAATTTCGCTCGCTTACGCGCTGGGAATCCTTGTGGATCGATGGGCAGATGCGCTCCTGACGAAAGCGAGACATGCACTTCGTTCTCAATATTTCGCATCTGATTTGGAGTATGCAGAGGCGCGAGTCAAAGCGAACGCCACGCCGTCATACGCCCTCCGAGCAGAGTACGCAAAGAGCAGAATTCGGGTGTGCAGAGGGTGGATGCTGAACAGTGTAATTATTTCATGGTCAGCAATCATTTTCGTAGCCCGGAATGAGGAAATCGATCATCGGCTGCTCGCGATCATTTTCTGCGCCGTCGCCGGGCCACTGCTCGGTTCGGCGTTCTTCTTTGCATGGCGCGGAATGATCGATCAGGGATACAAGAACACAGAACAGCAGGCTAAACCCTGACTCGCATTTTTCAGAGAATGTTCAAGGTTTAGGAATACCCAAAAGCTTGCGCTATGTATGAACTAAGGCTCCTGGCGAGCTGGGCCCGGCCAGCCATGCGCCCCGCGCTCGATTTGCTCGGCGAAGAGTATAGGGAACACTGTTATGCGTTCAGATACTCGTGCACGCACCTTCGTATTGATCGCATAAACCGCACGCATGCGTGATTCAGGCGCGCAACAAATGTCCGTGATCATGGAGCACTTGGCGAACTTCCGGTACTTCGCCGATTGTTTGCAAGTTCCGGAGGACTACCCGGGCGCGTTCGCTAGTGCGTTCGCTCGCGATGTCGGCGGACAGGGTGATCATTCGTTCGGCCGTAGCCGCAGCCTGTTCGGGTTCGTTCGCGTGGACATATGCCTCGGCAAGCCATGACAAGTAGAGGGCCATCTCGCGTGCGTGTGTGACGTCGTAGCGACTGAGCACGTCGGTCAACAGAGGCACAGCTCGAAGCGGACGGCGTAGTTCCGTGTACGCGCGAGCCTCCATCACTTGGAGTTCACCCGAGTTGACCCAGTAGAGGTAGCCGGGTTCGTCCACCCCGTCCGTGTGCTCGGTCAGTGCCGCCTCTGCGGCTCCAAGCGCCTTCATCGCCTCCTGAGCGTTCCCGGCCTTGGTGTACGCCCACGCGGCCCGGTCATGTGTGAGTGCTCGGGCTCGTGGCGGGGCTGCTGCGCCGGTGGTGCCAACAGCTGCCTTGGCCAGTGTCACGGCGTCCGCCGGGCGCTGTGTGTTGGCGTAGTGGTAGGACAGAGAGCCGATGAGATTCCCGGTGAGTGTTCCGTCTCCGGCCGCGCGGGCGGCACTGATGCCAAGCCGATATGCCTTCTCTGCCTGCGCGTTTTGGCCGGCGTCGCTGGCGATCCATCCCGCGATCTGGGCAAGTTCGCCGATGGCTGCCAACAGCGCTCGGCCGACTTCGTCGGAATGGCTGCTCTCGCGGTAGAGGCGGATCGCTTGCCTTAGTTCTCGAAATGCGGGTGCGATGAGGTCTCCGCCGGAAAGGAAGTCGTCGGCGAGTCGTAGCCCGTGAACGCGGCCGGACAAGTCCAGCACTGCGCCCGCGCCCACTTGGCGTCTCGATCCCCCCTGCGCCGGCGTCAGGGCTCCTTCGTCCGCTGGGAGAAGCTCGGCGAGCATGCGTGCCGCGTTCGGTGGAGACCCGTCAGGCGCCGTACGACCGTGGTCTTCGCTTGTCGGCTCGTGGCGCGGCTCTGCTACCACCGGCGCACTCCAGCCGAGATCGGCGAACGGGCGGCCTGTGGTTCTTTCCAGGATCCGCCTGTAGGCAGGGCCCGGCATTGCGATGGTTCCGTCTTCGAGGTGCGCGACGTACCGCCAGTTGCAGGCGCAGTTCTCGCCCAGCTCGCGGGCGGCTTTCGCCATGGAATCTGCGAACTCATCTCGGGTTTGGTGCCGTTCCTGCTCTCGCAGGCGGCGTAGAACTGTGTTCGGGCGCTTCTCGGTCTTGCGGGTCAACGCAACTCCGATGCACGTCGGGGACCGTGGCGACCTTCACGGTAGTCCTGCGACCTCCTCCTGTGGGAGTCATGCGAGCGGGAGCGCTGCAGCGAAATGGCATGTGGATGACATGCGTCGGCCATGGATCTTGACCCGGGGAGGCTCGACGCTCGTTATATGGGCAGAGCGCAGACAGGGCGGGCGGGCCTGCGGCACGTGATCGTGCGGGATCCGCCGGTACAAGAGGAGCGGGAACGGAGCATCGTCCCCGATGCGGAGTGGTCGGAGAGCATGGGGCTCCTGAGTCCGGGTGAGCGGTGGCTCGGCCCCGTTTTCAGCGGCTCGGAGTACACCCCGATGTGGGTCCG
>NZ_WWJX01000817.1 GCF_009865215.1 Streptomyces sp. SID3343
CGCGCCACGAGAACCGCGAGAAGCGCGCACGCCGCGACGACCGCGCGCACGCTCACCACGGTCTCCACACTCGGCCTCGCCGCCCTGCTCGCGCTGACCGCGTGTTCGAAGAACAGCACCACCGACGCCTCGGATCCCGTCAAGGTCCCGCAGCTCACCCTCACCGACACCACCCCCAAGGCCGCCGGCCCCGTGGACAGTGTCCGCTGGCTGCTCGCCAAGGAACCCAAGTCGCTCGACCTGGACGTCAAGTCGGGCAACGACTCCAACGCCGTGCTCGCCAACGTCTGCGAGCGGCTGTTCCAGACCCAGCCCGATCTGACGATGCGGCCGCACCTCGCCGAGACCGCGACCTACGCCGACCCCAAGACGCTCGTGCTCAAGCTGCGCGCCGGCGTCACCTTCCACGACGGCTCGCCGATGACCGTCGACGACGTCGTGTGGAGCCTGCAACGGCACGCGGCCGACGGCAACAACGAGTCCGACGAGTTCGAGCGGGTCCAGTCGATCGAGCGCACCGGCGACACCGAGGTGACCATCCGCCTCAAGGAGCCCGACGCCCTGCTGACCAAGGCCCTCGCGGGCAACGCCGGCATCGTGCTGGATCGCGAACAGGCCGAGCCCGCGGGCAAGGACTACGGCACGCCCGGCCACGGCGACGCGTGCTCGGGCCCGTACAAGCTCAAGGAGTGGAAGGCCGGCAGCCAGATCTCGGTGGAGCGCTACGACGCCTACTGGGACAAGAACGTCAAGCCGCTGACCCGCACCGCCACCTTCACCTGGGCCGACGAGAACGCCATGGTCAACAGCATGACCACGGGCGCGGCCGACGGCACGTTCCTGGACTCGATGAGCGCGGTCACCCCGCTGGTGGCCAACAAGCAGCTCACCGTGGCCTACGGTTCCTCGTCGCGCACCTGGACGCTGATCCCCACCGAGCGCGGCGGCATGAAGGACGCCCGCGCGCGGCGCGCCCTGTCGCTGGCCCTGGACCGCACCGGCATCGCCAAGTCCGCGTTCGGCGGCCTGGCCCAGCCGTGGAAGACCCCCCTGGGCCCCGGCGCGTGGGGCTACGAGAAGGCCACCTTCCAGGCCGGCTACGACGCCCTCCAGGGCGCGCCCGCCCGGCCCACCACGGCCGACCTGGACGCGGCGAAGAAGCTGGTCGCCGAACTCGGCCCCAACCAGCCCGCGATCGTGGTCGCCAACGACGGCACCCCCACCCGCAACCTGATCGCCAACGCGACCGTGGACGCGGCCAAGAAGATCGGCCTCAAGGCCGAGATCAAGACCATGTCCGGCGCCGACTTCGCGAGCCTGTACACCGACGTGGGTCTGCGCAAGCAGGTCGACCTCGTGCCCGACGACTGGTGGATCTCCAAGTCCGACCCGGCCGGCTTCTACGACAACGGCCTCACCGGCTCGTCGAACAACTGGGTCGGCTACTCCTCGCCCGACTACGACAAGGTCATCGACGAGGCGCTGCGCACCGGCGACGACCCGGCCCGCGCGAAGCTGCTCGTGGACGCCGAGCGCCGGTTCACCGCCGACGCGGTGTGGCTGCCGCTCGTGCAGATCCCCAGCGTCGTGGTGCTGAGCGGCAAGCTCACCGGCGCGCCGGCCTCGATGTCGATCATCGCCTACCCGTGGCTGGTCGATCTCGGCGCCAAGGGCTGAGCCTCCCCCGTTCCCACGCCCCTTGGAGGTGTCACCCACATGGCCGCCCGCGCCCTGCGCATCACCCTTGGACTGCTCGTCACCCTGCTCGCCGCGTCGTTCGTCGTCTTCGGCGCGATCTACGCGGCCCCCGGCGACCCCGCCGCGTTCCTGGTCGGCGGGCAGGACGACGCGACGCCGGAGAAGCTGGCCGCGGTCCGCGCCGCGTACCACCTCAACGACCCGCTGTGGGTCCAGTACGGGAACTGGATCGGCGGCGTCCTGCACGGCGACTTCGGCCGCTCGCTCCAGTACAACGACCAGGTCGCCGACCTCGTGTCGTCGCGCGTGCCCACCACGCTGTTCCTGGTGCTGTACTCGGCCGTGCTGTTCGTCGTCGTCGGCGTGGCCCTCGGGGTGCTGTCCGCGGTGCGCGGCGGCCGGGTCGACTCGATCGTGGTGGCCGTGACCACGCTGCTCGCGTCGATCCCCAAGTTCGTCAAGGCATTGGCCCTGGTGGCCTTCCTGGGCGTCCAACTCGGCTGGTTCCCGGTCACCGGAGCCGGCACCGGCTTCGGTGACCGCCTCTACCACCTGACCCTGCCCGCGCTCTCCCTCGCGCTCGGCGAACTCGCCGTGGTCAGCCGGGTGACCCGGCAGAGCATGCTGGAACAGTTCGCCCAGGACCACGTCGCGGTCGCCCGCGCGGCGGGCCTGGCCGAACACAAGGTGATCCGTCGGCACGTGCTGCGCAACGCGCTCGCGCCGGTGGTCACCATGTGCGGGCTGATCGTCGCGAGCCTGTTCGCGGGGACCGTCGTGATCGAAACGGCGTTCGGCATCAGCGGCATGGGCTCGCTGCTGGTGACCGCGATCAACACGCACGACTTCCCGGTGACCCAGGCCGTACTGCTGCTCATGGTCCTCGCCTACATGCTCGTCACCACGCTCGTCGACCTGCTCCACCCGCTGATCGACCCGCGGGTGCGCCTCGAAGGAAGCGCCGCATGACCACCCTCGTGGATGCCCCCACGCCCGTCGCCGAACCGGTCGCCGGCGCCGCGGTCAAGCCGCGCCGCGCCTGGCCGGTGACCTTTTGGATCGCCGCCGGATTCCTCGTCCTGACCGCGCTCGCGGCGGTGTTCGCGCCGCTGATCTCGCTGTACGAACCGGACGAGATCGACCTGTACGCCTCGCTCGCCGGCCCCGACGGCGCGCACGCGCTGGGCACCGACCAGTCGGGCCGCGACCTGCTCTCGCGCGTCCTGCACGGGGCCGGGCCGAGCCTGGTGGCGCCGCTGGTGCTGCTCCTGCTCGCGTCCGTGATCGGGATCGCGCTGGGCACCCTCGCGGCGTGGCACGGCGGGTGGATCGACGCCGTGGTCTCGCGCGTCACGGACGTGATGTTCGCGTTCCCCGGGCTGCTGTTCGTGATCCTGATCGTGTCGGTGTTCGGCGACGGGCTGACCACCGCGGTGATCGCGCTCGCGCTCGCGTACTCGCCGGTGGTCGCCAAGTACACGCGCAGCATCGCGCTCGCGGAGCGCTCGAAGCCGTACATCGACGCCTACCGCGTGCAGGGCATGGGCGGGTTCGCGATCTGTGCCAGGCGGCTCGTGCCCAACCTGGCGCCGTCGCTGCTCGGCTACCTGGTGTTGATGTTCGGCCAGGTGATCATGGGCATGGCCACGCTCAGCTACCTGGGCTTCGGTGCGCAACCGCCCAGCTCCGAATGGGGATTGATGGTCAAGGAGGGCCAAGCCGCCCTGGTCCAGGGCGCCTTGTGGCCGGCCCTGGTGCCCGGTACCGCCATCGCGCTGGTCGTGGTGGCCTTCAACATCGTGGGCGTGCGGGTCTCCGACCGCCTCGGCGCGAGGGAACGCTGATGTCCTTGCTGAAAATCGCGGACCTGACCGTGGAACTGCCGGGAGCCGGCGCCCGCCGACCCGTCCTGGACGCCGTCGATCTGACCGTGGACCGCGGCGAAGTCGTCGGCCTGGTCGGCGAATCCGGCTCGGGCAAGTCCACCACGGCCAAGGCCGTGCTGCGGATGCTGCCGGACAGCGCACGGGTGCGTGGGACGGTGGCGGTGGGACCGGACGAGGTCCTGGGGATGGCCCCGCCCGCGCTGCGCGAACTCCGGGCGCGGCGAGTGGCGATGGTCTACCAGGACCCGCGCTCGTCGCTCAACCCGGTCCGCCGGATCGGCGACTTCCTCACCGAACGGCTGATCCACACCCTCGGACAGCCCAAGACGGTCGCCCGGGCACATGCGCTCGCCCTGCTCGAAGCCGTCGGCATCACCCGACCCGCCGAGCGTCTGCACCAGTTCCCGCACGAACTCTCCGGCGGCATGCTCCAGCGCGTCGTGATCGCGGCGGCGCTGGCCGGCGATCCCGAACTGCTCCTCGCGGACGAGGCCACCAGCGCCCTCGACGTCACCACCCAGGCCGAGATCCTGGCCATCCTGCGCGAGCACCAGACCGAGCGCGGGCTCGGCCTGCTGTTCATCACCCACGACCTGCACCTCGCGGCGGCGTACTGCGACCGGGTCTACGTGATGTACGCGGGCCGCGTCGTCGAAGAGCGCCCGGCCGCCGACCTGTTCGGCGACCCGCGCCACCCGTACACCGCGGGGTTGTTGGCCTGTACGCCCGAACTGGGCGACCCACGCCCGATCCGCCCGATCCCGGGCCGACCCCCGTCCCTCGACGACGCGTTCGAGGGCTGCCCGTTCGCCGCACGATGCCCGCTCGCCGAGCCGGAGTGCGAGACCTGGCGGCCGGTGGCCCGCGCGGTCGCCGGCGGCGGAAGCGTGGCCTGCCGCCGCGCGGACGTGACGCTCGACGCCGATCGGAAGGTGCTGCTGTGACTGCGACCAAGGACGCCGGTTCGACCTCGACTCCGGCTCCGGCTTCGACTCCGGCTTCGACTCCGCCTCCGGCTCGGGTCCCGGCCCTCGAAGTGCGCGGGCTGTGCAAGGAGTTCCGCGCGTCCGGTCGGAACGCGACCGCGACGGTGGCCGCCTCCGACATCTCCTTCACCGTCCCGCCCGGCGGATCGCTGGGACTGGTCGGCGAGTCCGGCTCGGGCAAGACGACCATCGCACGCATGCTGGTCGACCTGATCCACCCCGACGCGGGCACCGTCGCGGTCGACGGCCGGCCCCGCGAACTGCGCGCCCGCGGGGGCGCGGAACGCCTGCGCCGAGCCCGCGAGATCCAGATGGTCTTCCAGGACCCCTACGTCTCGCTCGACCCCCGCCTGACCGCGGCCCAATGCGTGGGCGGCGTCCTGCGCCTGCACGGCTCGCGCGACAAGCCGGCCCGCGAGGCCCGCGTCCGCGAACTCCTCGACCAGGTCGGCCTGGGCACCAGGGAGGCCGGCGCCCGCCCGCACCAACTCAGCGGCGGCCAGCGCCAACGCCTGGCCATCGCGCGGGCGTTGGCCGCCGAGCCCCGGGTGCTGGTCCTGGACGAGGCGGTGGCGGCCCTGGACGTCTCGATCCAGGCCCAGATCCTCGAACTCCTCGGCGTGCTGCGCCGCGAGGCGAACGTGGCCCTGGTGTTCGTCAGCCACGACCTCGCGGTGGTACAGCAACTCACCGACGACATCCTGGTCCTGTACCGGGGCGTCGCGGTCGAACAGGGCCCGACCGACGACATCCTGAACGACCCCAAGCACGCCTACACCCGACTGCTGACCCACTCGGCGCCCCGCCCGGGCTGGAACCCGGCGGAGGTGGCGGAACTGCGCAAGGCCCTGACGGTGTGAGGGGCCGCGGGGTCGCCCTCGCGGGAGCGGCGGCCCCGACTGCCGGGGCGGGGTGATCCGGCTTTCCTGCCAGGGGTTCGTGCTCGCCGGTTACGTCGGGCGGGAAAGACTGCGGTGCCACAGCGCACGGCCAGGCGCCGATTCCGCCTGTGCCGCCCCGGCCTTCCCCGCCGCTTCCGACGTCGAAGTCGATGTACGGTCGCGGCATGAGACTGGACCCCGCCGAGGCGCGCCTCCGCCTTCGCGGTGCCCGTGTCGCCCGTCTGGCCACGGTTTCCGGCGGAGGACAGCCGCACGTGGTCCCGATCACGTTCGCGCTGGACGAGACCGTGTTGTACTTCGCGATCGACCACAAGCCGAAGATGTCATCGAATCTGCGGCGCCTGGGAAACATCAGGGAAAACGACCGGGTATCGGTTGTCGCCGACCACTACGACGAAAACTGGTCCGCCCTCTGGTGGGTCCGCGCCGACGGTCGCGCACAGCTTTGGGAAGACGACCGAAGGCGCGCGACACCACTCGATCTGCTGATCGAAAAGTATCCGCAGTACCGAGAGCAGACACCTGCTGGGCCAGTAGTCGCGATCGCCATCCACAGCCTGACCGGCTGGTCCTTCTCCGACTGATCCGGCGTATTGACCTTGCCCTTTGGGGAGGGCTCAGCATCGGTGAGGCCGGGTGATGGGCCCGGCTGACGAGGAGTGGGCCATGGGATTGGTGACGATCGGGGCGTTCGCCAGGGCGTCTCGGCTGTCTGCCAAGGCGCTTCGGCTCTATGACGAACTCGGGCTGCTGGTACCGGCGTACGTCGATCCGGTCACCGGGTATCGGCGCTACGCCCCGGAGCAGTTGGAGCGGGCGCGGCTGGTTGCCTGGCTGCGCCGGCTCGGGATGCCGTTGGCACGCATCCGGGCGGTGTGCGATCTCGACGGACCCGCCGCCGCCCACGAGGTTCGCGCGTTCTGGGCCGGGGTCGAAGCCGACACCGCGGCCCGGCGGGACCTGGCCGGGTTCCTCGTCGACTACTTGAGCACCGGAAAGGACACCGCCATGACCAAGACCACCGCGTCCATGGAGATCCGTTACGCCGCCCGCTCCGACAGCGGCCTGGTCCGGCCGATCAACCAGGACACGGCCTACGCCGGGCCCCGGCTGCTCGCCGTGGCCGACGGCTTCGGCAGCGCGGGCGGCCCGGCCGGCGCCGCCGCCGTCGACGTTCTCAAGCGTCTGGAACCCGACGGCATCGCGGCCGGCGCCCTCCTGGACGCACTGGCGGACGCCGTCGAACAGGCCGGTCACACCGTGCGCGAGATCGCCGCGGCCGAACCCGCTCCGGGCGAGGTCGGCACCACCCTCACCGCGATGTTGTGGACCGGCTCCGCGCTGGCCCTCGTCCACATCGGCGACTCACGCGCGTACCTTCTGCGCGGCGGCGAACTGTTCCGGATCACCCACGACCACACCGTGGCGCAGTCCATGCTCGACGAGGGCCGCATCACCCCCGACGAGGCGATCTCCCACCCGCAGCGCGCCCTTCTGCTGCGCGCACTGGCCGGCACGGGCGAGGTCACCCCGGACACGAGCCTGCACGACGCCCACCCGGGAGACCGCTACCTCCTGTGCTCCGACGGCCTGTCCACCGTGGTCCCGACCGAGACCATCCACCGAACCCTGGCCACAACCGCCACCCCGGCTCAGGCGGTACACGATCTGGTCGCCCAAGCCCATCACGTAGGCGCCCCGGACAACATCGGCTGCGTGGTCGCCGACGTCGTGGCCCGCCGGGGGTAGCCGCGCATCGGGCACCCGGACGCCCGTGGTCAGACCGCACGCCTCCAGATCTCCTTCCACCGCCGCTCTCGGGCGGCGGCGATGACGGTGTCGACGGCTTCGGACGGGTGGAAGCCGAGACTCACCCCGCAACGAGCGCACAGTTGGTACTCCCCGTGGCCGACCCTCCAACGCGTCGTCCCCGCATCGGTTTCGCAGGCTCGACACGTCGAGGGCACCGATGCGGGGGCGACGCGGGAACGCAGAACGCGGGCCACCACGACCGGAACCGCTTCGGTGGGATGGAACTCGGGGTTCGGGCAGAAGGCGAGCGTGCCCACCGAGCCGCGCCCTTGATCGCGCCAACCACCGTCCGGCGCGAAATCCCGCACTCCGAGCGCCTTTGCCTGCCGGCTACGGGCCAGGTACGCCGCCTCGTCGGCCAACCAGAGCCGGCGCGCCGCGTGCAACTCCTCGACCGCGCGAACCAGCGCGTCCGGGTCGTCCTCCAGGTCGACCGGAATCCGGGCGCTGCGGCACAGGTGGTGATAAGTCGCGTGGAAGCCGTATGGCGCAAAGCCCACGACACACGTGCGCAACGCGGCATGCCGCGCCCGCGCCGAGCGCCCTGTGTCGTGGACCCGCCTGCGGTGTGTCTCGAAGCTCGCCATCGCGCGAGGCTACGGCCGCACGCGAGGGCGCGCGTCTGCTTTGTTCACCGAAACGTTCTCGGAGTCGTGGGGCGGGCACCCCCTCGGTCCTGCCGCCGACTCCGAGATCGTTTCGGGGGGCTTTGGCTGCCGCCGGGTGTCGGAGAAGCCCCGCGCACTACGGGCGCACGTCGGTGGTCGAGGACCCGGGACGGTGAGCGGCGGGACCCGGGTCGTTGCGATCCGCACGGTCGGCCGCCGGGCGCGGACCGTGCGGGATCAGCAAGGCCAGGACCAACCCGAGCGCCGATGCCCCCAGGCCCACCGCGAGCGCCGTCTTGAACGCGTGCTCGGTGGGCACCGGCGCTCCGTCCAACCGCTGTGGATCGTGCGCCAGGACCACGCCGATCACGGCCGCCGAGACGGTCATGCCGACCGAGCGCATCAGTCCGTTGAGGCCGGTCGCGGCCCCGGTGTCGCGGGCCGGCACGGCCGTGATGACGAGCGCGGGCATCGCGGCGAAGGCCAGACCGATGCCGATCACCAGGAACAGGCTCACCCCGACGATCCGCAGCGGCGAGCCGAGCAGCGCGGGGGCGGCCGCGTACGCGAGCACCAGGATCGCGGCGCCTGCCGCCGGCGACGTCTTCGGCCCCCGCGCCCGGGACAGCCGCGCCGACTGGGTGGCGACGAGCATCATCACGAAACCGGGCGGCGCGAGGTAGAGACCGGCGGTGACCAGCGGCACCCCGAGCCCGTACCCGGTGCTCTCGGGCAGTTGCATGATCTGCGGGAAGACCAGGTTCTGCGCGTACATCGCGAACCCGATCACCACGGTCGCGGCGTTCGTGGCCAGGATGCGCGGTGACGCGGCGGTACGCAGGTCCACCAGCGGGCAGTCGGAGTGGAGTTCGACCACCGCCCAGACCGCGAGGACCGCGCAGCCGAGGCCGGCGAGGGTCAGTGTGCGCGGGCCGAGCCACCCCCATTGCGCGCCCTTGCCGACCGCGATCAGCACGCACACCAGGCCGACGGCGAGCCCGGCGGTGCCCCACGCGTCGAACCGGCCCGGGTACGTCCGGGCCTTCGACGCCGGTACCAGGGTCAGCACCAGACCGAAGCAGCCGGCGCCCAGGACGGCCGCACCCCAGAACAGGGCGTCGGGGCCGGCGCCCCGAACTGCGACCGCCGCCTCGTCTGGCGCCACGACGAACACCACCCGGCCCTCGCGGACTTCGTCCGCGCGGTCGAGGACCTGTTCCCGAACCACCGCGCCGGCGACCGAACCTGACGCCGAGGACGGCGCGGTCGCCGAGGACGTCCAGAGCGCCGAGAGCGCCGGGGGCCCCGAGAGCGCCGAGAACGCCGAGAACGCCGAGAACGGCGAGAACGGCGAGAACGGCGCGGACGGCGCGGACGGCGCGGACGGCGCGACCTGGGGCCCGGCAAGCCGATCGCCATACGGTCGAAAGTGGCCAAATTCCGTTCCCCCGCGAACATCGATCGCCCGATCGGGTTCACCTCGGCGGGTTCGCAGGACAGAAGTGGTCTAGACCTTGACTGGTATAGACCAGTCGTATTGAGTGAGCCCCGAGCCACGCGCCGCGGATCTCGATCGAGGCAAGCGCCGGTCACGGTGCGGTAGTTCCTGCACGTGTCGACGGCAATCCGACCGAGCTGCGTGGGGATGCCCCCGCGCGAAGGAGTGATCCACAAGTGATCCACAAGTCGCGAATACGGATCCTGGCGTTCCTCGTGGCCATCGCCTTCGTGGGGGTGTTGGCCGCGATCCTCCCGATGGCCTCCTCCGCGTCCGCGGCGAGCTGCGCGTCCGGGTGGAGCTCCTCGGCTGTGTACACCGGCGGGGCGACGGCCTCGTACAACGGCCACAACTGGGGCGCGAAGTGGTGGACCCAGGGCGAGACCCCCGGGACCTCCGACGTATGGGCCGATCAGGGCACCTGTAGCGGCGGTTCGACGACCGGCGGCGGCACCGGTGGCACCACCACCGGCGGTTCGACCGGCGGCGGCGGAACGAACTGCGTCTACCCGAACTGGGCCGCGGGCACGGACTACGCGGTCGGCGCCATCGTCAAGTACACCGACGGCAAGCTCTACCGGGCCAAGAACGCCAACCCCGGCTACGACCCGGTCATCAGCACGTGGTTCTGGGAGCCGTACACCTGCACCGGCACCACGACCGGCGGCACCACCACGGGGGGCACCACCGGCGGCGGAGGCAACCCGGGCAGCTTCGTGGTGAGCGAGGCGCAGTTCAACCAGATGTTCCCGAACCGGAACCCGTTCTACACGTACGCCGGCCTGACCGCGGCCCTGAGCGCCTACCCGGGCTTCGCCAACACCGGCAGCGACACCGTCAAGCGGCAGGAGGCGGCGGCCTTCCTGGCCAACGTCAACCACGAGACCGGCGGCCTGTTCTACATCGTCGAGCAGAACACCGCGAACTACCCGCACTACTGCGACGCCAACCAGCCCTACGGCTGCCCGGCCGGTCAGGCCGCCTACTACGGTCGCGGGCCGATCCAGCTGAGCTGGAACTTCAACTACAAGGCGGCCGGGGACGCCCTCGGCATCAACCTGCTGAACAACCCCAACCTCGTCCAGACCGACCCGGCCGTGGCCTGGAAGACCGGCCTTTGGTACTGGAACACCCAAAACGGCCCCGGCACGATGACCCCGCACAACGCGATGGTCAACGGCGCGGGCTTCGGCGAGACCATCCGCAGCATCAACGGGTCGCTCGAATGCAACGGCGGCAACCCCGCCCAGGTGCAGAGCCGGATCAACAGCTACCAGTCGTTCGTGTCGATCCTGGGCACCACACCGGGCAACAACCTGAGCTGCTGACCCCGACTCGGGGCACCGCACACGACAAAGGGCCGCACCGGACGAACTCGTCCGGTGCGGCCCACCCTTGGCCGACCCGATCAACCGGCCGCCGGCGGCTCGCCCTCGACGACGACGTGGGCGATGTTGTCGTAGAACGACAGGTGGCCGGCGATGTCGCCGACACCGTCGATCGGTTGCGGGTAGGCCCACACCACATCCGGCCTCGCTTCGGCGCCGCCGCCCTTCGGGCCCACGTACGTCCAGTAGCTCGCCTCACCCTTGAACGGGCACGTGGTCCGGGTCTCCGTGCCCTCGAAGAGTTCGAGCCGCACATCCTCCGGCGGAAGGTAGTACCGAACCGGCAACCCCGTCTCGTAGAGCACCACCGGACGGCTCGACTCGGCCACCACCTCACCGTCGATCTCGACCGTGACACTCTGCGTACTGTGCACGGTCCTCACCTTGTGCCCGAACCCGAGCTTCGGCATACGACTCGCCTCCTCGTCTCGTCGCCCCCGCAGCGGATGCGTGCGGTGCGCGTGCGCGCGGCGTCGGACCCGGCCGATTTCCCACCGCCCCGACGGCCCGACGTGTCGTACCACTCCAACGACCGCGAACCGACCCATCATTCCCGGCCCACGCCCATCCCACCCGCTCCGACACCCCCGCCGACACCCACCCGGGAGGGTCAGGCGGTGGCGTCGATGATGGCGGTGGTGGTGCGGGAGGAGTCCTTGGCGCGGAAGGCGACCAGGCGGCGGTCGGGGGAGACGGCGGCGCTGGGTGGGACCAGGGCGAAGGCCATGACGAGGTCGTTGCGGTCGGGTTCCATCGTCGGGTAGATCAGCAGGCAGCCGCGCCGAGGGCCGGCGAGGGCGTCCGCGACCGGGTCGCCGATGGACGCGTCGGTGCCCACTATCCGGCGGGCCGCGAAGCGGTGGTGACCGAAGCTGACCCGGTAGAACAGGGTGCCGTGCCTGCGGCGGCGGGTGACCACGTCGAGCGGGCCGACGCCGTGCAGTGTCACGGGCTCCCGGTCCGAGCTCTGACGCTGAGGGGCGACCACGACCCACTCGTCGATCTTCGTCGCGATCTCGGGGTTGCTCAGGTACGCGAGATCCGGGCTGAACTGCGCCGGGTCCGACCACCGAAGCTCGCTCAGAACCGGCAGCAGGTCCTGGTGGCCGATCCGGCCGATGTGTGCCGGGAACGTGCGCAGCGTGGTGTCTGTCGCGACGGGGAAGCCGAACTCCACTCGCGCCGATTCGAGCGCGGTGATCACCGGACCGAAGCGGTCCACGTTGTGTCGCAGATCCGCCGATGCGGTCGGATAGGCCGAGCGCTCGACCCACCGTCCGGGTGATCTGGTCTCCACCAGTTCCGCGTTGAACATCTTGTTGCGGGCCGTCGGTTTCAGCCAGGGCAGGCGTTGGGTGACCAGGGGTGGGATCTGAGCGGGTGTCACTTGGGGGGCGCCGTCGATCAGCTCGGCGTAGAGCCGAAGTTGGTCGCGGAACTCCTCCTCGTCGCGGCAGATCGCCTCGAACGCCTCGTACAGGTCGCCGTTGCGGCCACCCTCCTCGCGCCCGATGTAGAGGCGGACCAGGTCGCGGTAGTTCTTGCGGAAACCGAACCAGCGGCCCATCTGCATGAGAGTGTCGGCCGCGATCGTCTTGCGGCGGTAGTACGACACGGTCAGGCCCTCGATGGTGAATCCTCGCGAGAGCTTCGCGCCGCCGACCAGGATGCGCCAGACCTGCTCCCGGTCGAAGTCGGCCGTGCGCTGCTCGATCTCCTTGTCGCCGTTGATCACCACGAGCGGGCTGCCCGACGCGTCCTCGATGCGCATGGCCGCGACGCCGACGTACGGGGCGATGTCCGCGAACGAGTCGGGTACGGCCGCGCCTGCGGCATGTGCCTCGCTGACCGGCCGGATGTCCTCCTCGTACAGCCTGCGCAGTCGTGCCTGGGCGCCCGCGCCGAAGTAGCCGGCCCTGCGCCAGATCGCGTTGATCAGGGCGGCCTGATCCCGGTGGACCAGGGTCTTGACCGATTCGTGCACGAGCATCGTGTGGTGCCGGAAATGGTCGGCGCCCAGACCCTGGTCCTCGCGGAAGAGCTTGATGGCGCCCGTCAGCACGAACATGTCGATCGCCGTGCACAGATCCGAATCGTCGTCGTCGTGCAGGGGCTTGATCGAGCGCACGTGCGCGAGTCCGGCCGAGTTGGCGACGTTGCGCTCGTCGAGCGGGATGGTCGAGTCGATGTCGTGGAAGTCGGCGACGCCCATGTAGCCGTCGGGGCGGTCGAGCGAGATCACGAAGTCCTTCGGGAAGATGTCCACCGCGTCGGCCGGGTCGATGAACACGTTGGCGAACGGCGTCGCCGTGTAGCCCACGTACTGTGCGCGAGGAAGCATCGTCAGCAGTTCCGAGATGATGCCGTTGATCGCGGTGCGCTGGACCTGATCCTGGCCCCATTTCTTGGGGTCGGACGTGTTGACCGACGCCTGGTCCGACTCGTCGTCGATGATCAGAGCCGGAATCTCGCCGCGCTCGGTCTTGATCCGGCCGAGGTCCTTGACCAGCTTCTTCAGCACCGCCGCGTTCTTCTTGACCACCATCAGGCGGGCCGAGCTGCGGTGCAGGTTCTCCGGCGAGTACAGCGGCGTGAACCGGTCGGCCTTCTCGAACTCCAACGCGCTCAAGCCCTGTCGCAGCGCCTGGTAGTCGTCCTGATGGCGGGTCAGTCGGACGATGTCGAACTTGCCGAGCCGGGACGGAAGCGCGCCGTGGCGCAGGAACTTGCCGTCGAGACGGTCTCGGTCGTCGAGGTAGTCGTAGTCGTGGAAGGACAGCGTGCCCGAATCCGGATCCTGGCCGTAGTAGATGTTCTCGACACCGACGAGTTCCATGTCCAGACGGCGCTGGGTTTGCGCGCGCAGCGCCTCGATCGTCCCCGTCAGCACGATGACGAGGCGATAGCCCGCGTCGATCGCCTTCGCGGCGACACCGGTGAAGTTCGCGGTCTTGCCGCTCTGTACGTAACCGACCACCAGGCCCTTGGACTGATAGGCCTGGGCACAGGTCGGGTCGGCCAGCCGCTCGACCACCCTGGTGGTGTTGCGGCCGAGCGCGGCCACCGCCTCGGGCGCCCACTTCTTGGCGAGCAGCATCTCGCGATAGGCACTCCAGTAGTGGTCGTGATGCCGGGCGACCTCCTCGGTGTACCAGGGATCGATGGTTTCGTCGGTGATCACCACGGCTCCCGAGCCCGGTGCGAACGGCGAGCGACGATCGAGGAGTTCGCGCGTCGCCGGCTCCAGGCCGAGGGCCTCGTAGGTCGCGGTGCGACGCTGCACGGTGTTGGGCGCGGTCTCGCCGGCGTCCTCGAAGTCCCAGCGGCTGAGCCGGTCGCGCCACAGGATGAGCAGCGGGTCGTCCGGGTGGGCGTGATGCAGCCGGCGGCGCAGGGCCGCCTCGCCCAGGTCGGGGAGCGGACCGCCATGGTCGTCGGCCTGGTAGGCGAGGGCTTTGGCCAGGTTCTTCGCCCGCGCGGACATGCCGCCGAACGCCGCTCGATGCAGGTCCACGAGGGCGGAGTCGTGCGCTGGGTCGAGGGTCACCGGTGATCGTCCTTCGGTTCGTTCAGGCCCGACGCGACGTCGGGAGGAAGCACACGCAGCAGATCGACGGCGTGATCGAGCCCGTCGGGGGAGGGCGTCACCGAGGGCACGAGGTCGGCGACGTCGATGCGGTAGTCCACGTCGAGGATGCGCGCGACCACGACTTTCGGCAGACCTGCCAAGATGCCCTCGGTCAACCGAGGGAACGCCTCGTCGACCGGGACGGCCAGGGGCGCGCCCGCCGACGACCATCGGTGCTCACGGGGGATTTCGTGATCGTTGCCCAGTCGCAGATGCAGTCGCGCGTCGAAGTCGTCCGCGACCTGCGGTGCGTCCACCCTCAGCGTCGAGCGGATCCCCTCGACCAGACCCAGGACGGAGCGGCCCGTGTCGCTCTCGTCGAGGACGTGGGAGAGGAACCACAGTGGCCGATCCGGGTGCGGCGCGAGCTGGCCGAGGCCGTGGACGGTATGCACCCGAGCCCGCCCGGCGACCGTCTTGACCTCGATGTCGTAAGGCCCGACGGTGAAGTCGTGGTCGGTACAGTCCGGGTGCTGCCACGCGCGGACCGCCGCGTGCCAGCCGCGACCGGCGGCCAGCCCGACGAGGGTGAGCAGTTCACCGAAGAGGCCGACCTCCTGCTCCATCGGCATACGCCGCTTGCGCGCGAGCAACTTGCGCCACGCCAGCACGGTGCTTTGCACGGCCGGAACCGGTGCCGCCTTCGGCACCAACTGGATCCGATCGGCGATTTCACAACACATGATGTGGAACTCGCGCAGTCGATCGGCCTGTTCGGTGAACACGTGCAGGAACTGCGCGCCCCCGTCGAGGACGCACACCGCCCGAACGTCCTGCATGCCCAGACGCGGTGCCTTCGTGCCGGTCGGCACCGGAATCCGCAACGCGGGCCGCTGTCCGCCGGCCTCCAGGTGCCAGTACAGGAGCGGGTCACCGTCCACCGGGATCAACATCGGCAACCCGCTGTCCAAATGGTCGCGCAGCGCGTCGCAGCTCAGGTGGCGGCTGCGGGGGTCGGGGGTCATGCGGTGTTCCCCGACTCGTACTTCGCCAGCTCGATCTTGGCGGCGGTGAGCAGCAGGGACTGCCACAGGTCGAGATTGTCCTTGACTCGTGGGCCGTTGCGTTCGCCCGCGAACGCCTCGTTCATCAGCAGGTAGAGCAGCGTCTTGAGCATCGGCGCGTCGGTGAGCGAGCCGCGGCGGCCGCCCAGCAGCGCGGGACGGAACTGCTTGTTGAGCAGCACCACGCGTTCCTCCCGGTCGATCGCGAAGAAGACGTCCCGGCCGAGCGGCTCCCACACGACCTCGATCGGCTCTTCGCCGACGACGAACGGCAGTTCCTCCTCGATCGCCGTGCGCAACTCGCGGGGGAAGCTGCGGCCCGGTGGCAGCACGGCCTTGCGTTCGCGGGTCGTGGTGCGAGCCTGGCGGTACGCGCCCTCGGCGTCCTTGAGGTAGTCGAGGAAGGACCGACCGTCGGCGTCCGAAGCCCGCTCGACCGCGTCCACGAAGCCCGGAACGGGCTGTAGTTCGGCCTTCTTGACGGTCAGTCCGAACGCCGCCTCCGAGTCCGGCGGCAGGTCGAACTCGACCCGGGCGAGGGACAGGTGCTGCTCGGCCTGGCGCATGCCGTTCCAGCCGCCCGCCTGGACCAGTCGGTCGTTGCGGTACGCGTACAGCCCCTGCCGGGCCAGGATTCCGCCCGGCAGCCGGAACTGTTCCGCGTTGGAGCGCGGCGTCCACACGTGCGCGGTCAGCTCCAGCGGGCCGACGCCCTCGAAGGTGGTGGTGAACTTGCGCGGATAGCCCGGGAGTCCGGACATCGGGTAGCCGAACGGGTTCACCGCCTGCACGAGCCACGTCATCGCGGGCGTCGCGTCGTCGACGCCCGAGACCGCGATGGTGATCCGGACCCGACCGTCCGCGAGGAAGCGGTGCAGGTGCAAGCCGAGGTGATCGGCGAGCGAACGCATGGTCTTGGTCAGGTAGATGTCGGTCTGCGCGGCGTCGCCGCGCGCGGGGAAGTCCCGTACGCCGTCCCAGCGCACGGCGGTGCCGCTCCACACCACGTACTGGTCGTACAGGTCCAGGAACTGCTTCGCGAACTCCACGTCGACGATGTCGCACTGGAAGCTCTCCTGGGCGTGCTCGGTCCGCCAGCGCCGGCCGACCGTGCCCGCGAGCTTGGCCCGGCTGATCACGGTGACCTTGTCGGCGTGGCTGAAAGACGCCGCCTTCAGGCCCATCCCGAACATGCCCAGGGCCTTGTCGCCGTACTCGCGCCGCTTGCCCACCGTCATCGCGGTGTCGAGTTCCGCCTCGGTCATCCCGCGGCCGTTGTCCACGATGACCAGTGACGTCAACAAGTCGCCGCTGCGTCGGAAGTGCACCACAACGTCCTTGGCGCCGGCGTCGATCGAGTTGTCGATCAGGTCGGCGACGGCCTCTTCGAAGCGATATCCCTGGCTGGCGAGGCCCTTGATGTACCCGGGATCCGGAGGCAGGTGTTTGCTGCCGCTAGTCGGTACATCGAATCGCCAGTCGTCCATGTCCCACCCCTGCACGTCCGTCTCGCGCGACGCGCGTCCGCGCGCCCCGCCCCCACATGCGATGGAGCGACCGTAGCGGTTGGACCCACAACCCAAAAGCGGAACGCCGGACTCGCCCTCGACTCGACACGTGCAGGCCGATCCGGCCGGCCGGGTGGCGGGTCGTCCCGGTGGGGCGGTCCCGGGTCGGCGCCGGCGGTGGGTACCGTGGTTTCGGTGACCCCAGTCGACGCGGGCGTGGACGCCCTTGACCGCCGCATCATCGCCGCCCTCCAGATCGACGGGCGCGCGTCGTGGCGGCGGATCGCGACCGCGCTCGGGGAGCCCGAGCGGACCGTGGCGCGCCGCGGCCTGCGACTCCTGGAGAGCCGACTGGTCACCGTGACGGGTCTGGTGGCCAACGGCGACACCGTGATCGTGCGGCTGAACTGCCGGCCCGGACAGGTCCGCGAGGCGGCGACAGCGGCGGCGGCCGGCAGCGGCACGGTGTTCACCTACGTCCTCGCCGGATCGGTGGACTGCGTGGCCGAGGTGCAGTGCCCGCCGGACGGTTTGGCGCGCCTGATGCTGGAGGAACTGCCCGCGTTGCCCGGGGTGATCTCCCAGCAGGTCGCCCCCGTGCTGCGCTACTTCCGCACCGTGCACGAGTGGCAGCCCGCCCTCCTGACCGCCGACGAGGTGGCCGCGCTCGCGCGCTTCCCCTCGCCCACCGAGACCGTCGAGGCCCCCGACGGCGACCTCGGATCGGAGGAGTGGAGCATCCTGCGGGCGCTCGCCGCGGACGGCCGTCGCACGCACGAGGAACTCGCCGCCGTCGCGGGCGTCTCCGAGGCGACCGCACGCCGGCGGGTCGAGGCGCTGACCCGGTCGGGGATGGTGAGTATCCGAGCCTCCACGGAACCGGCCCTGCTCGGGCTTCCGGTGGAGGCCATGCTGTGGATTCGGACCCGGCCCGACGACGTCGAGGCGGTGGGCCGACTGCTGCTCGACTCGCCGTTGGTGCGCTACGCGGCGGTGGTGATGGGCGAGTATCAGATCCTCGTCGACGTCGTGCAGCCGTCGAAGCAGGCGTTGCACGAGTTCCTGACCGATTCGCCGTGGGTGCGGCGAGTGGAGGCCGTGCAGTCGCACCTGGTGGTCGAGGCGCTCATGCGCAGCGCGACTCCGACCCCCCGGCTGCGGGAGTTGCGCGAAGCGCACGCGAAAGGCGGGGCCGGCGGGGTCGGCGGCGGGGACGCCTGAGGGGCGTCGCGCGGGTGTGGGATGGCCGGAGGCCGGCATGTGCGACCGGTTCGGTTGTGGGGACCGGGGGACCGGGGGACGTGTTCGAGAGCGCACGGCAGGCGGCCCCGGGTGCGGACCCGGGGCGCGGACGGGGTCGACCGTTCGCGCCGGTTCCGCCGCCCGCGCCGTGCGGGTGCGGGGCGCGGGCAGGGGCATTCGAGGGGCGTCGCGGCCGTCGGACCGGCCAAGGTGTGTTGCGGCCGGTTCGGGTCCTCGGGTCCTCGGGTGCTGAGTGTTCGTACGGTTCAGGGCCGGGGTTGGTGTGCGAACTCCTCGGCGATGGCGGCCGTGAGCCGGTGGGCGAAGCAGCCTTCGACCGGCGGGTGCGGTTCCGCGACCACGCGGTGTACGGTCCCGGTCGCCAGCAGGTCCGCCGCGCCGATGCGCTGCTCGCGCGCGAGTTCCGCGGCCCGGCCGGTGGTGCGGTAGACGATCGCCGACGCGCCCTCCGGCGGCAGCGGCGACAGCCAGCCGTGCTGCGCGCAGATCACCCGGTCCGCCGGGAGCAACGCCAGCGCACCACCACCGGAACCTTGACCGAGCAGCAGGCACACGGTCGGCGCGGGCAGCATCACCAACTCGGCCAGACACCGGGCGATCTCCCCGGCCAAGCCACCCTCCTCGGCCTCGCGCGACAGGGCCGCGCCCGCGGTGTCCACGACGGTGAGCAGCG
>NZ_WWJX01000818.1 GCF_009865215.1 Streptomyces sp. SID3343
CGCGCTACTCCGCCGGCTTTCGGGTCCGACGCGCACACCCGCGCCGCCCGGTGATCTCCCGCGCGCCCGACGCCGAGTTGACCCTCACGCTCGTCGTCGACCCGGGCGCCGCCGCGCCGCAGCTGGAACTCACCCACGACGCCGACCTGATCGACGCGTGCACCGCCGAACGGTTCGGTGGGCACGTCCTGCGGATGCTCGACGCGATCACGAGCCTGCCCCACACACCCGTCGCGGACCTGGCCATGCTCGGGCCGAACGATCGCGCGCTGCTCCGGAGTTGGGGGACCACGCCGGACATCCCGGACGCGCTGCGCCCGGTCCCGAGACTGCCGGCCGAGTGGGCGGCGGACACTCCCGAGGCGATCGCCCTCGTGTACGGAGACCAGACGCTGACCTACGCCGAACTCGACGCACGCGCCGACCTGTTGGCGCACCGCCTCGTCGCGGACGGGACGGCCGCGGGCGCGGTGGTCGGGCTGTGCATGCCCCGCTGCCCCGAACTGGTGGTCGCGATGCTCGCCGTGCACCGCGCGGGCGCGGCCGCCCTGATGCTCGACCCCAAGGCCCCCGACGCGTACCTGGGACGCTTCGTCGAGCAGGCCGGGGCACGGCTCGTGCTGACCACGAGCCGCTTCGAGCGCACCCTGCCGCCCGAGGCGAAGGACGTCCTCGTACTCGCGCCCACCGGCCTCGCGCCCGGACCGGTCGCGCCGGAACACCCGTTGCCGGAACCGGCCCTCGACGACCCGGCTTTCCTGGTGCAGACGTCGGGCTCCACCGGCACGCCCAAACTGGTCGTCGTCACCCACCGCGCCGTCGCGCATTCCGCGTTCGCCCAGATCCGGGCACACGCAGTCGCGGCGGGGGAGCGGGGCGGTTGGACCTTCCCGGCCCAGACCAACGTGTCGGTGACCGTCGTGGTGTGGGCCTACCTGGTCGCCGGCGCGCCGCTGCACATCGCGCGCGACGAGGATCTGTCCTCGCCGGAGCGGCTGCGCGACTGGTTGCTGTCGGAAGGCATCACCCAGGTCTTCGTGGTGGCCCCGCTCGCGGAGGCCCTGGTCGGCATCGCCTGGCCCGCTCGCACCCCGCTGCGCACCCTGCTGACCGGAAGCGACCGGGTGCGCCGATGGGCACCCGAGGAACTGCCGTTCGAGGTGGGCAACTGGTACGGCGCGAACGAGGTGAACATCGTCACGTCACCGCTGATCCCCCGCGACCGGCCCATCACATCGCACACCGCGACCGCGCGCGACCGCACCTTGCCGCCGCCGATCGGGCGGCCGTGGCCGGGCGCCCGGCTGTACGTCCTCGACGGTGACCTGCGGCCCGTGGCGCCCGGGGTGGTCGGCGAACTCGCGGTGGCGGGACCCGAGCAGGCGCGCGGATACCTGACGGCTCGCCAGACGGCCGAGCGCTTCGTACCGGACCCGTTCGGCGACGTACCGGGCGGGCGGCTGTACCTCACCGGCGATCTGGTGCGCTTTCGCGCCGACGGAATCCTCGAACACCGAGGCCGAGCGGACCACCAACTCAAGATCGCGGGTATGCGAGTCGAAGTGGGCGAGGTCGAGAAGGCGTTGCTCGCCGCACCGGGCGTGCGCGCGGCGGCGGTCGCCGCGCCCGAGGATCCCCAGGGCACCCGACGGCTCGTCGCCTACGTGGTCGCCGGGGCCGACACGGACACCCGCGCCCTGCGCCGCGAACTCGCGCGCGTCCTGCCGGACCACATGGTGCCGCACGTGTTCGTCCGGCTGGACGCACTGCCGCTCAACTCCGGCGACAAGATCGACCGCAACGCCCTGCCCGTCCCCGACTGGGCCGCGTTGGCCGCGCCCACGACCGCGTCGGGTCCTGCCCCCCGCACGGACGACGAGCGCACGAACGACGAGCGCACGCCGGTGGAGGATGCCCTGGTGCGGGTGTGGGAGGAGATCCTCGGCCGCGAACACCTGGGCGTGGACGACGACTTCTTCCTGCTCGGCGGCGATTCGCTGAGCGCCGGGCGGGCGGTACGGCTGATCGTGGAGCGACTGGGCATCCCGCTCAAGGTCCGCGTGCTCATGCTGCATCCCACGCCGGCCGAACTGGCCCGTGAACTCTCCTGATCCGCGGGCCCGATCGATTCGAGCGCCGAGCCGTTCGGCGACAGGCCGCACGACGCGACGTGAGGCGACATGAGGCGACGCGGTGCGCGGCCCGTCGTCCGGACACCCGCACCGCGTCACGGCCGGACTCGGTCTCGGTTTCGGTGTTCAGTCGGGGGCGTCGGCGCGCGCCAGGTCGCCGGTCACGAGGTCGGAGAGCGCGCCGGGACAGTGCAGGAAGTCCAAATGCCTGCCCTCCAGCGCCACCACACGCACGTCCGCGCACTCCGCCCATCCCGGCGCCACCGTCGCCGGCGGCACCACGTCGTCCTCGGACCACGAGATCACCGTCACCGGACAGGGCACCCGACGCGAGGCGTCGTAGCGGTAGGGCCGCTGAAGCACCAAGTCCTCGTGCAGGACCCGGGCGCCGAGTTCGGCCATCTCCTCGGGCGGTTCGCCCTGGCCGGTCTGCAGGTAGCGCTGCTTGACCTCGGCGGTCAGGTCGGCGGTGTCCAGGTCGACGAAGTTGAGCGCGCCGTACAGTCCCAGGTGCGGCGCGCCCCAACTGGACGCGAACAGCCGCTTCGGCAGCGGCAGTCCCCGATCGTCCAGGGTCAGGATCGTCTCCAGCGCGAACGGCACCGCCCCGCAGTGCCCGATGAAGGCGAACGGCCGGTCCAGCAGCGGCGCGAGGTGCGCCACGAGGTCGGTCGCGAAGGCGGCGTGATCCGTCGGCCCCGGCTCGCGAAAGCGGTTCTCGCGGCCGGGCGGCTGGAGCGCGCACACGGCGGTGCCGTCCGGCAGGGTCTGCGGCCACTGTCGGTACGAGGAGGCGCCCACCCCCGCGTACGGAAAGCAGAACAACAGCGACGGGCTGTCCTCCGGCGGCTTTCGCAGCAGCCATTTCCCGGTCTTCACAGGTGTATTCACCTCGAACACGGTAGCCGCGTGTTGCGACGAGGGGAAAGGTGCCGACGGTTTATCGAAAGACTTCGGAAAGAAATACCGACAGACGTTCCGGTGGATCCGCCGCAAGCTCTTCCTTCGATTCCTTTCGGGGTGGAGAAAGAATCATTGCCTCGGCCCGGGGGCCGATATAAGTTCCCGACTGTGCGTGCGCCGCACCGAGTGCGCCTGGACGCAGGACGGGAGACCTCCGCGATGCTCATGACCGGCCCCGGGACCGACGAGCGAGTGCCCCTCGACTCGATCGATCTCTACGATCCACGTCGATTCCAGACCCATGCGCAACACATCGCCCTGGCGACGCTGCGCGACGTGGCGCCCGTGTGGGCTCAGCACACCCCAGACGGTGCCCGCTTCTGGTCCGTCACGCGCTACGACGACGTCGTGCGCGTCCTCAAGGACGCCCGCCGCTACAGCTCCGAACACGGCACGATCCTCGACGTCACCGGCGGGGACAGCGCGGGAGGCAAGACCATCAACCTGATGGACCGCCCGCGGCACACGGCCGTTCGGACGCCGGCGTTCCACACCATGACCACGAACATCCTCGCCCAACGCACCGAGCGCATCCGCGCGCACGTGACGCGGATCATCGAGCCGCTCGCCGCGGGCGGCGACCACGATTTCGCCCGGTTGATGTTCGACCTGCCGATGGCCGCCGTCGGCGAGATCCTGGGCATCCCCCGGCAGTACTGGTCCGACATCCCCCGCTGGACGATGGCCGGAGTCGCGCCCGACGACCCGGAGTTCGCCAAGGGACAGACCGCCGAGACGCTGCGCGAGGCGCACCACGACCTGTTCGCGATGTTCAGCGAACTCATCGCCGACCGCCGCCGCGAACCGCGCGACGACCTCGTCTCCCGGCTCGCTCGGGTGGAGATCGACGGCGCGCCGATGGACGACAGCCTGGTGCTGCTCAACTGCTACAGCTTCGTCATGGGCGCCACCACCACGACGCCGCACACCGCGACGCACATGCTGCTCGCGCTGCTGGAGCGCCCCGACGTGTGGAAGGCGATCCAGGAGAACCCCGAACGCGCGGCCGCGGCCGTGCAGGAGTCGCTGCGGTGGTCCACGCCGACCAATCACCTGATGCGCCGCACCCTCACCGAGGTCGAGATCGCCGGAACCACCATCGGTGCCGGTGAACTCGTGGTGGCCTGGGTCGCCTCCGCCAATCGCGACGACCGGGTGTTCGACGACCCGTACTCGTTCCTGATCGACCGCTCGCCCAACCCGCACATCGCGTTCGGCATCGGCCCGCACTACTGCGTCGGCGGTCCTGCGGCGCGAGTGGCGCTGACCGTGCTCTTGGAGGAACTGGTCACCCGCTTCGACCGGTTCGAGACTGCCGGGGAGCCCGTCCACCTGCGCTCGAACTTCATCAACGGACTCACCCGGCTGCCGATCACGGCCCACCCCCGAACCGGGGCGACCGCGGCGGCGGGTGTCAAGGAGGTGACCCGGTCGTGACGGCCACCCCGACCGACGTACTGCCCGCGACACCGGTACAGGAACAGATGTGGCTCGTCGACGAGATGGACCGCGACGCCGCCGTGTACAACGAGCACCTGGTCTTCCGGCTGGCCGGACCGCTGTCGGTGCCCGCCCTCGAAGCCGGCTTCGACCTGCTCGTCGAGCGGCACGCGGCGCTGCGGACGATCCTGCCGGTAGACCGGGGTCGCCTGGGCCAGGCCCTGGTGGAACCGTGGACGGTGCGGCTCGACCCGCCGCCCGACTTCACCGACCGCCTCGACGAAGCGCTCGACTGGGCCCGCGCGTTGGTGGAGGAGCCGTACCGTGCGGCCGTGACCCCGCCGGTGCGCTTCGCCCTGGCCCGGCTGGGCGAGGACGAGCACCTGCTCGTGCTCGGCTTCCATCACGAGGTGATGGACGCCGGAGCGGCCGCGCAGCTGCTCGACGAGCTCGCCGTCGCGTACACCGCCCACCGCCGAGGCCGCACACCGCAACTCCCGCCGGTGACCGCCGACTACCGCGACTTCACCCGCTGGCACGGCGAACTCCTCGACAGCGGTGACCTCGACGCCGAGCGGGCCGCCTGGGTGGCCGAACTCGCGCAGGCTCCGCACGTGTTGCGGATGCCCGAGGACGCGCCGAGGCCGGCGACCAAACGCAGCCGGGGCGCGCTCGCGATCCACCCCTTCCCGGCGGGCATGGTGCCTCGGCTGCGCCGGTTCTCCGCCGCGCATCGGGTCACGCCGTTCCACACGCTGCTCGCGGCGTTCACGACCGTGCTGCACCGGCACACGCGAGCCGAGGACATGGTGCTTGGCATCTGCGGGGACGGCCGACCCGACCACTACCGCGACGTGGTCGGCCCGCTGTCGTGCATGATCCCGGTGCGGATGCGCGCGCCGGGCGACCTGAGGTTCGCCGAGCTGATGGGCACCGCGCGCGATGTCACGCTCACCGCGTACGACCGGCAGTTCATCCCGTTCCGGCAGGTCGTGCGGGAGAGTCTGGTCAGCCGCGACCCCGGTCACTCGCCGCTCGTCCAGGTGGTTTTCAACGCTCCGCCGCTGTTCTTTCGCCCGGACACCTTCCCGGGGTTGACGACGAGCGTCGTGCACGTGCCGCGCGGGCGATGCCGGTTCGACCTGCTGTTCAATCTCGAGTGGCACGGTGACGACGTCGTCGCGACGGTCGAATACGACACCGCGATCTTCGCGGCGGCCACCGTCGAACGGCTCGTGGACCACTTCGCGGCGGTCGTGGAGTCGGCGATGGCCGACCCCGACGCGACCCTGGACACGCTCGATCTCGCGGGCGAGAAGCCGGCTTTCGTGCCGGAGAAGCTCCGATCGGCGCCGGAGGGTGCCGCCCGCGACGAACTCCGGCACACCCTGCACTGTCCCTCGGGCCCGGTCGTCCTGTGGTCGGATCCGGCCTGGCCGGACGGCAGTCGGGGCGAGGTGGTGGCCGTGCCCGGCCTCGCCGAGGTCAGGGAGGCCACCGGCGCCCTCGCGCCCACCGGCCTGGAGGGCGTGCTGCACGTCGACGGGGCCCCGGTGCCCACCGCCGACACCGACACCGACGTCGGCGGTGCGCTGTGGGTGCGTCGGGTCGAGGACGGTCGACTGCTGTGGCGGATCGCGGGTGCGCCTCGGGGCGATCGGCTCGCGGAGCCGGGGCAGGCGACGCCCGTTCGGGCGGCCGGGCCGCGCTTCCCGGCGCTGGAGCGGCGCATCGTGGACCTGTGCCGCGAACTCCTGGAGGACGAGCGGGTCACCGTCGAGGACGACTTCTTCGCCGTGGGCGGCCACTCGATGATGGCTTCGCGCCTGGTGCAGACGCTGTCCGACGAGTTCGGGGTGCACATTCCGCTGCTGTTCGTCTTCGAGAATCCCGAACTGCACGAGTTCGCCGCCGCGATCGCCGCGCGTCACCCGGCGGTGGCCGACGCGCTCGCGGAGTTGGAGACCCTGACCGACGACGAGATCGCCGCGCTCGCCGACGCGACGGACGAGCCTGCGCCGGACGGCTCCGCCGGGGGAGCGGCGTCGCAGGCACCGGACGGATCGCTCGCACCGGACGCGTCGCCTCCCTCGGCCGCGTCGGCCTCGCCGAGCGCGCTGGCCGAGCGGACGACCGCGCTGGGCGCCGCCGAGGAACCCTTCTGGCTGATGGAGCAGTTCGTACCCGGCAGCGCCGTCAACACGCTCACGCTGTCGCTGCGCGTCGACGGGCCGTTGGACGAGGGCGCGTTGGAGTGGGCGTTCGGCCGCGCCGTCGACCGCGAGGAGATCCTGCGTACCACCTACCACCTGGCCGCGGGGGACGGAGCCCCGAGCCGTCGGGTGCACGCCGGGCACGCGTTCGCGATCGACGTGGTGGACCTGCGCCGGACGCCCGCCGAGGAGCGCGAGGAGGCCGCCGCGCGGGTGGCCGCAGAGCAAGCCGACCGCGGTTTCGACGTGTCCGAACTCCCGTTGATCCGGCTGACCGTGGTCCGCCTGGGCACCGGCACCCGGGACCTGCTGCTGACCTGTCACCACCTGGTGATGGACTACTGGGCGGTCACCAAGGTGTTGTTCCCGCAGATCGCCGCCTGCTATCGATGGCGGACCACCGGCGAGGGCGAGCTGCCGGCGCCGCGCACCACCGCCTTTCGCGACATCGTCGCCGCCGAGCGCGGGCGCGAGGCGACCGCCGCCGCCGAGGAACATCGGCGCTACTGGCGGCGCCGGCTCGCGGGCCTGCGCGAACTGTCCCTGCCCACCGACTTCCCGCGCCCGGCCGCACCGTCCTTCGACGGGGACGTCGTGTATCGACTCGCGTCGCCCGCCGTGCGCGACGCGGTGTACGCCTTCGCCGGCCGCGAACGAGTCACCCCGTTCATCGTGATGGCCGCCGCGCTGTCCGGCGTCCTGCGGCAGTGGTCCGGGCAGGACGACGTGCAACTGCTCACACCGTGCGAGAACCGCCTCGACCTCGACGCGGCCGACGTCATGGGGGTGTTCGTCAACCTGCTCGTGCTGCGTTTCGACGACGTCGACGCGCGGTCGACCTGGCGCGAGCACCTGGCCGCGACCCGGGCGACGGTCGCCGGCGCCTACGCCCACCAGTCCTGCCCGGCGGGCGACGCCCTGCGCGCCGCGGGCGCCGACTCGTTGGTGGTCAGCGGTCGCGGGTCCTACGTCACCCTCAACGTCTTCCAGGCCGAATCCGGCTTCGAGTTGGCCGGGTGCCTGGCCCACCAGGGGCGCATCGTCGCGAACGCGCAGGCGAGTACCGACCTGGAGGTGTCCACCCTGATCGTCGAGGACGGGCTCCTGTTCGACGTCAAGTACCGCACCGCGCTGTGGGAGCGCGCGACGGTGGAGGAGTTCGCGGCGGCCTGCGAAGCCGCCCTGATCGCGTTGACGGAGAACCCGGACGGTCCCCTGCCGGCACGTCCCGCAGGACACGCCTGACATGCCGGCATCCGTCGAACCCGACGTGCCCGACCGGGGCCACGCGGGCCCACTGACCGTCGTGGGCCCGCAGGTTCGTCCCGGCCCGGCCCACGGCACCGCCATGGCCCATCACGGCGAGATACTCCAGGGCGTCTTCGAACGCGACGAGGGCGGCCTGACCCACGCCGTCGTCTCGCTGCCGTTCCCCTCGCTGCACGCGTGCGCCACCTTCGTACCCGGCCGCGCGGCGGGCGTCACGGTCAGCCCGGCGTGGAAGACCAAGGCCGCGGGAGCCGCCCGGGAGACCCTGCGCCGGCTGGGCGTTCGCGAAGGCGGACGGCTGAGCGTGCACAGTTCGATCCCGGTCGAACGCGGCATGGGCTCCTCCACCGCCGACGTGGTCAGCGCGATTCGGGCGGTCGCCCGCGCGCACGGCACAACGCTCACCGAGGAGGACGTCGCCGCCCTCGCGGTGCGTGCCGAAGGAGCCTCGGACGGGGTGATGTTCGGCCATCGCGCGGTCCTGTACGCCAACCGCGACGGCTACGTCCTGGAGGATCTCGGCGGCCCACTCCCGAGCCTGGAGGTGCTGGGCTTCGACGTCGGCGGTCCCGACGTGGACACCATCGCGCTGCCGGCACGCGAATACCACGCGAGCGAGATCGAGCAACTACGCGACCTGCGCTCCATGTTGCGCCGAGCGGTCACCGAGGCCGACTGCGCGCTGTTGGGGCGCACGGCCACCGCCAGCGCCCGGCTCAACCAGCGCTTCCTTCCCCAGGCCGCGCTGCCGCTCGGCGAGCGGATCTGCCGCGACAGCGACGGCATCGGCGTCCAGGTCGCACACAGCGGCCGGGTCCTGGCGGTCCTGTTCGACCCGGCGTCCGCCGGACTCGCCGCGCGGGTGGCTCACGCCCGCCGGCAACTGCGGGCGGCCGGAGTACGTCGCGCGTGGTCCTTTCGTACGGAGCCCGCGACGACCGGGGAACCGGTCCTGCCGCGCGGCGCGGAGAACTGTGAGGAGCGCTTGTGAGGACGTCGATCCCGGTTCTGTTGACGCAGGACGACCTACGAATTCTGGCCCCGGAGCAGCCGATGCGACCGGAGCGGTCGGAGCGGCCCACCGCGCCCGGTGATCCCCGGGCCGCCGACCCCGCGACCGGTGCGCCTACCCGGGCCGTCGACGGCGGCGACGGCTGGGACGACGACGGCCCCTCGCCGCTGTGGAGTTGGCGATGAGCACCGTCGACGAGGACCAGCGGCTGCCCGCCGACGTCGTACCGCGCAACGACCCGGCCCGAGCCGGTGAGCCCGGCGCAGCCCTGGTCACCGGTGCGACCGGGTTCCTCGGCGCGGCCGTGGTGGCCGAACTGGTGGAACACACGGAACAGCGGGTGTACTGCCTGGTGCGGCCCGAGGACGGCACCGCGCAGGAACGCATCGAGGCGGCCCTGCGCTACTACGACCTGTGGCGCGACACGTGGTCGGACCGGGTGATCGGCCTCGCGGGCGACCTCGCCCGACCGGGGTGCGGCCTGTCGGAGACCGACCGGCGCATCGTGGTGGCGGAGACCGACACGGTCTACCACTGCGGCGCGGGCGTCAACGTCAGCTACCCGTACGAGGCGCTGCGCGGCCCCAACGTCTCGGGCACGGTGGAGGTGCTGCGCCTGGTGTGCGCGGGCCGGCCCAAGCGGCTCGCGCACGTGTCCACGGTCTCGGTGCTGTACGGACACAGCCTTGAGGGCGCAGAAGGCCCCGGTGTCGTCGAGGACTTCGCCGAACTCGGTCCCGCCGGCGCGCTCGGCGGCTACGGGTTGAGCAAGTGGGCGGCCGAACGCCTGGTCGTACAGGCCCGCGAACGCGGCGTGGACGCCCTGGTGTTCCGCTCCGGAACGCTCGCCGGCCACACCCGTACGGGAGTCTCCAATCCCAACGACTACGCGTGGCTGTTCCTGCGCACGTGCGCCGCGATGGGCGCCGCCCCGCTGGCCGGCTCGCCGCTGCAGTGGGCGCCCGTGGACTACGCGGCGCGAGCCGTCGTAAGGCTCACCCGCACGAGCGACGGATCGGCGCCGCCCGCCTACCACCTGATGGCGCCCGAACAGACCCGCTACACCACGCTGTTCTCGTGGATGCGCCGGTTCGGCTACCACCTGCGGCCCGCCGACTTCGCCCTGTGGCGCCGGCGTGTCCTGGACGCGTCGGTGACCTCGGAGCGCGACGAGCTGCGGCAGATCGCCGCGACCCTGCCCGACGCGGCGGCGGGCAGCGCCGCGGTCGTCCCCGACGTCGCCTGCGACCGCACGGACGCCGAGTTGGCCAAGCTCGGCGTCCGGTGCCCGGTCCTGGACGAGCCGCTGGCCCGCCTATACCTGCGCGTCGGGCTGGAACGCGCCGAGTTGCCCGCACCCGACCGAGTCGCCGCAGCATCGTGAACGCCGAGGAGAGGACCATGGCCGCATCCAGCGCCAGCGCGTACAACGCCGTTGCCGAGGTGTACGACGAATGGACGGGACCCCTGCCCGACACCCCCGCCACGGTGGAGTTCCTGGCCGGTTACGCGGGCGGCGGCGCGATCCTCGAACTGGGCGTCGGCACCGGGCGGGTGGCCCTGCCGCTGGCCGCCAAGGGCCTTGAGGTGATCGGCATCGAGGGTGCCGACAAGATGATCGACAAGCTCAAACTGCGCCCCGGCGGCGAGTCGTTCCCGGTCATCCTCGGTGACATGGCCGACGTCGCCGTCGACCGCGCGTTCTCGCTGATCTACATCGTCTTCAACACCTTCCTGTGCCTGCTCGACCAGCAGGACCAGGTGCGCTGCCTGCGCAACGTGGCCGACCACCTGGAGCCCGGCGGCACGCTCGTCACCGAGATGTACGTGCCCGACCCCAGGCGCACCGACGCCGACGGCCAGCGACTGGCCACCGGCAGCGTCGAGCGCGACCGGGTCTTCCTGGAGGCCACCATGCACGACACGCTCCGTCAGCGGATCCGTACCCAGGTGGTGATCGTCAGCGAGAGCGGCATCCGCCTCTACCCCAGTCAGATCCGCTACGTGTGGCCCAGCGAGTTGGACCTGATGGCACAGCTCGCCGGCCTCGAACTGGTGCGCCGCGACGGCGGCTGGGCGGGGGAGCCGTTCACGGCCAAGAGCACTCGGCACGTGTCGGTCTTCCGCAAGGCCGCCTGAACCCCCCCGTCCAGGCCGGCGCACGACGACGATGCGGCCCCGCCCACTCGGGCGAGGCCGCATCGTCGTATCCGCAGGCCCTCAGCCCACGGTCTCCTGCTGTTGCTGCGCCACGGCCACCGTGAAGCGCTCCACGAGCGCTCCCGCCGCGTCCGCGTCCAGCAGGTCGACCCGGTGCTGTAGCCGACCCACCAGGTCGTCACCGTCCGCCCACAGGTCCACCGACACCGGCAGCGCGGTGCGCTGGGAGCTCTCGGTCGGCTCGGTGCCCGGCCGCGGCGACACCGGCTCCACCCACACCCCCGGACCGATCTCGCGCGGCGCCGGCAACGGCTTGCGCAGGGTCAGGGCCATCCACGGCAGGGCCCGCCGCAGCTCCGGAGTCCCGCTGCGCACAC
>NZ_WWJX01000819.1 GCF_009865215.1 Streptomyces sp. SID3343
CACGACAGCAGCAGCGCGAGGGTCTCCACGTCGGCGAGGTGCAGGTCGTCGAGCAGTACGGCCGTGGGCCGCACCAGCGCGGCGTCCGCGAGCCAGGCGCGCAGCGCGCGGTGCATTCGGAACCGCTCGACGGACGCGTCTTCGCGGCGCCCGGCCACGTCGTCCGCGCTGGTCAACGGTGCGAGCGCGGCGGCGTGTTCGGCGCGGACGGGCACCGTCTCGGCCACCGTGCGCAGTACCTCGACCCACGCCCACGCCGGCGGCGCGTCCTCGACCTCGGGGCAGCGGCCGGTCGCCACCAGCCAGCCTTCGTGCTCCAACCGTGCGGTGAACCGCGCGAGCAGCGCGGACTTGCCCAAGCCCGCCTCGCCCGTGACCAGCGCGACGCGGGTACGACCGGACCGGACCTCGGCGGCGGTGGCGGCGAGCGCGGCGAGTTCACCGTCGCGACCGACGAACAGGTCGGGGTCGGCGGGCGGCTCGGCGTCGAGGGACTCGGCGGGCACGGGCACGGCGGCGGGTAGAGGTACGGGCACGGGCGTGGCGACGGCGCCGGCGGGTGGTCGGATCGGGGGCGCGGGCGTGGTCGCGGCCCGCAGTACGTCCTCGCGCTGCGTGAGGATCGCCTCCTCCACCTCGATCAGGGCGGGACCCGGATCGAGGCCGACGTCGGCGGCGAGTACGGCTCGCGCCCGGCGCAGCGTAGCGAGCGCGTCGGCCTGGCGCCGCCCGGCCCACAGCGCCAACGCGTGCAGCCGCCAACCCTCTTCGCGCAGCGGCTGATCCCGGGTCAGCTGCTCGGCAGCCACGGCAGCGCCGGTCGCGTCGCCGCAGCGCAGTCCCGCCGCGACGTGCAATTCACGTGCGTCCAGGCGCAGTTCGTCCAGTCGGGCGATCTCGGCGCCGGCCCACGGCTCGTCCGCCACGGCCGCGAACGCCGGGCCGCGCCACAGTCCGAGGGCCTGCTCGGTCAGGTGGCGTGCGCCGGCCGGGTCGGCGGCCACCCGCTCGTGCGCGGCCCGCAGCACGGACTCGAACCGCCAGGCGTCGACGTCGTGTTCGGCCACCCGCAGCGCGTAGCCGGGAGAACTGCTCACCAGCAGACGCGCGGGGGTGCGCCGCGGCCGACCGGGTTCGAGCAGGCGGCGCAGGTTGGACACGTACGCCTGGAGCGACGTGACGGCCTGCGGAGGTGGTTCGCCGCGCCACAGGTCGTCGATCATCCGATCGAGGGAGACCACCTCGCCGCGCGCGCAGACCAGCAGTGCGAGCACGGCACACTGACGAGGACCGCCGAGGGGGACCGAGAGGTCGTCCACATCGGCCTCGAAGGATCCGAGCACCCGAATGCTAACCATGTCGTCGGGCAGCGTAGCCGGGAGCCGGACAGGCCCGCAGGTCAGGGCGACGGGGCAGGCAGAGGTCGGCCGGCCGCCGGGAGCCGACGGGCCGCCGGTCCCACGGGGCCGAACCGAACGTCGGGGCGGCGGAGGGTGGAACGGCTGGGTGTCGGCGCGGCGAGTGTCGACGGCCTAGCGTCGGCGTGGCCGAGTGGGGGCGGCCGAGCGGGGGCGTGGCGGAGCCGTCGGCAGGGCGAGTGTGGGTGTGGCGGAGCGTGGGCGTGGTGCGTGTCGGCTCGGCTGAGTGTGGGTGCGGCTGAGCGTCGGCAGGGCGAGTGTGGGTGTGGCGGAGCGAGGCGAGCGTGGGTGCGGCGGAACGCGGGCGCGGCGAGCTTGGGTGCGGCGGAGCGTCGGCGCGGCGGGTGTCGGTGTGGCGAAGCGTAGGTGCGGCTGAGCGTGGGCGCGGCGCGTGTCGGTGTGGCGGAGTGTCGGGCCGGCGAGTGTTTGGGTGGGCGTGCGGTGTTGATCGTCGGAGACGGCTTCGCGGCGGCCGTTGCGTCGGTGTGCGGGGTGGCGTGCGTAGGCTGCCTTTGTGGTTGTCGGGCGGCCCGGGATCGCCGGCTTTGGAGGGTTGTGTGGTGCGTGACGGTGGGAACTTCGATGTCGTCGTCATCGGTGGAGGCCACAACGGCCTGGTCGCGGCCGCCTATCTGGCGCGGGCCGGCCGGTCGGTCGTGGTGCTGGAGCGGCTCGGCGAGGTCGGCGGCGCGGCGGTGTCGTGCCGGCCGTTCCCGGGCGTCGACGTGCGCCTGTCGCGATACTCGTACCTCGTCAGCCTGCTGCCCCGCAAGATCGTCGACGACCTGCGGCTGCCCGTCGTCCTGCGCCGTCGACGCGTCGGGTCGTACACGCCGCTCGGCGACGGCGGTTTCCTCGTCGACGCCGCGGATCGGGCCGGAACTCGCGCCGAACTGACCCGCTTCGCGGGAGCGCGCGAGGCCGACGCGTGGGAGCGGTTCGGCGCGGCCACGGCACGACTGGCCGAGCGAGTGTTTCCCAGCCTCACCGAACCGCTGCGCTCCGCACCGGAGTTTCGCCGACTCGTGGACGACGACCGAGTGTGGGACGCGCTGTTCGCGCAGCCGCTGTCGGGCGTGATCGAGGCGGAGTTCGCCGACGACACGGTCCGCGGTGTGGTGGCCACGGACGCGCTGATCGGCACGTTCGCCGCGATGGACGACCCCGCGTTGCGGCAGAACCGCTGCTTCCTCTATCACGTGATCGGCGGCGGAACAGGGGACTGGGACGTGCCGGTGGGCGGCATGGGCGCCGTCACGGCGGGCCTCGCCGACGCGGCCCGCGCGGCGGGGGCCGAGCTGCGTACGGGAGCGGCGGTCACCGCGGTGGATTCGGACGGCGACGTGCGCTACACGATCGGTGACGAGGAATATCGCGTGACGGGCGGGCACGTGCTCGCCGCGATCGCGCCCGACACGCTGGACCGACTCCTCGGCGACGCCCCCGGCGGCCCGGCGCCCGAGGGGTCACAACTCAAGGTCAACATGGTGCTCGCCCGGCTGCCGCGCCTGCGGGATCCGCTCGCCGACCCGCGCCGGGCGTTCGCGGGCACCTTCCACGTCAACGAGGGATACACGCAGCTCGCAGCGGCGTACGACCGGGCCGCGGCCGGCGAGATGCCCGCGCCGGCGGCGGGGGAGATGTACTGCCACACGCTCACCGACGCGTCCATCCTCGGTCCCGGGCCCCGCGCGGCGGGCGTGCACACCCTGACCCTGTTCGGCCTGCACATGCCCGCCCGCCTGTTCGCCGACGACAACGACGGCGCCCGGGCGAAGGCCCTGCGCGCGATGCTCGACTCCGTCGACGACGTGCTCGCGGAACCGATCGAGGACTGTCTACTGCGCGACGGCGACGGCAACCCCTGCCTCGAGGTCCGCACGCCCCTCGACCTGGAGCACGAACTCGGCCTGCCCGCAGGGCACATCTTTCATCGGGACCTCTCCTGGCCGTACGCCGAGGACCCCGACACGCACGGCACGTGGGGCGTCGAGACGGCCCACGAGCGGATCCTGCTGTGCGGGGCCGGCGCACGGCGCGGCGGCGGGGTGAGCGGCATCCCCGGCCACAACGCGGCGATGGCGGTCCTGCACGGGAGTTCGGTCCGGCGGGAAGGTTGAGCGGGGCCGACCCCGGACGGGGCCGACCCCCCGTGCTCAGTCGGTCGGCACGACCTCCCGATCCCGCTTGGCCGCGACGGCGTCCGGGTCGGTGCGCGCGTCATAGCGCCACAACCCGCGCAGTGCACCTCCCAGGACGCCCGCCCCGCCGAGCGCGGCCAGGCCGCCCGTCCACACCGCGGCCCGTACGCCGAGCCGTGCCGCGACGAAGCCCGACCGGACCTGGCCCAACGTCGGTCCGATCTCGCCGGCGAGCAACTCGATCCCCGCCAACCGGCCCCGGATCCGGTCCGGCACCGACTGGTTCCAGATCACCGAACTAGCGGCATCGGCAAGGCAGTTGCCTGCCCCGGCGAGCACGAGCAGGGGCAACAGCAGAGCGATCGTGCCGGCCAGGCCCGCGCCGAGGATCGCCGCGGCCGACACCGCGCTCGCGACCACGACCACACGGCCGTGCCGATCCACCCGTCCGAGCCAACCGCTGGTGGCCCCGGCCGCGATGCTGCCCGCCGCAGGTGCCGCGTACAGCAGTCCGAGCGCCCACATCGCGTCCAGGTCGTCGGCCAGGAACGCGAACAGCGCGGTGGGCAGGGCGAATACGGTCACCACCAGGTCCACCAGGTTGGTGCCGAGCAGGACCGGCCGAGCACCGACGTAGCGCAGCCCCTCGCCGATGCCGCGCAGCGACGCCGGTTCGGATTCCGCGCGCGCCGGCAGCGGCCGCACTCGGCACAGCAGCACGATCGACCCCACGAACGTCGCGAGACCGATCAGATACGCGGCGGGGAGTCCCGCCGTCGCGGCCACCACGCCGCCGAGCGCGGGGCCGACCACGACCGCGAGATTTCCGCTCAGCGAACCGAGCGACGCCGCGGCGGGCAACTGCTCGTGCGGCACCAACTGCGGCACCATCGCACCGGCCGCGGGCCACTGCAACGCCTGGAGGGCCGCGGTCAACGCGGCGCCCACGTACAGCGGCCACAACAGCGGACGATCAAGCAATGCGTTGGCCAGCATCCCCGCCGTGGTCACGGCGAGCCCGACCTCGGTCAGCAGCACCAGGCGTCGCCGATCGACGGCGTCCGCGAGCGCGCCGCCGTACAGCCCGAGCAGCAGCATCGGGATCAGTTCGGCGACCCCGATCAGGCCGACCGCGACCGTCGATCCGGTGATCCGCATGACCTGCAACGGCACCGCCACGAGCAGCGGGAACGCCGAGCCGAGCATGCCGATCAGGCCGGCGGTCCAAACCAGCCGAAAGTCGCGCGACGTCCGCAGGAGCGTGACGTCGGGCAGCACCCGGGCGAGACCGCGACCCTCCTGCGGTGACGGGCCGTCAGCAAGGGGTGCCGCGTGGGGTTCAGGGTGTTTCTCGGGTCCTTCGTTCTTCGTCGATTCGTTCGTCAAGGGGTCCGAACATCCTGTTCGCTCGATGGGGTCGATCGTTCACGGGCGCGATTCGAGCGATGACGCACCTCATGGCGGATCTCCAAACGAACGGGGAAAACGGACCCGCCCACGATACTCGGTCGGTGCGGTCGGTGCGGTCTGCGTCGGTTCCGCGGGACGGCCGGGTGGGTGGGTAGGGTGTTCGACCATGACGGAACGGGTGCCCTTGGGAGACGCGCTGCGGGCCTCGCTCGGTGAGCCGCGCAACGTTCGGCTGCTCGACAGCAGCCCTCGATCGCGCGTGTGGCAGGTGGAGATCGCGGGCGAGCGAGCCATCGTCAAACAGGTCACCGACGCGGGCGATCACCGACACGGCGCCGACGAGCGCTTCACGCGCGAACTCACCGGCCTGCGGCTGGCCGCCCGCGGTCCCGTGGGACCGGCCGTACTGGGCACCGATCCGACCGAACGGGTCCTGGTCCTGGAATACCTCGAAGACCTGGGCGCCACCGACGACTGGCTGCCCGGCTACGCCGCCGCACTGGCCCGCCTGCACGCGCTGACCGGCGTGGACGACGCGGGGGTACTGCCCCGGTCGCAGGGCCCCGGCCCGGCCGACGTGGAGTCGTTCCTCGCCTTCGCGACCGCGCTGGACGTGCCGGTACCGGCGGGGGTGCCGGCCGAACTGGCCGCATTGGTCGAACGGACCGACCCGGCGGGTCACTACGCGCTACTGCACGGCGACCCGTGCCCCGGCAACGACCTGCGGACCGCCGGCGGCGTGCGCTTCGTCGACTTCGAGCATGCCGCGCTCGGCGACGGAATCGTGGAACTGGCTTACCTCCGGGCCGGGTTCCCGACGTGCTGGAGCGCGATGTCGGTGCCGGCGACGTCGCTCGCCGAGGCGGAGGCGGTGTATCGCTCGACCTGGCGGGACGCCACCGGCCTGGACGTGGACGTGGTCGGCGCACTCGCGGACGCATGCGCCGGCTGGCTGATCCGCGGCGACGCGCTGGTCGAGCGCGCGCACCGGGCGACCGTGGACCACCTGGCGCGGGCCACGATGGAGGACTTCGACTGGGGCTACGTCTCGGCCCGCGAGCGGCTGGTCCACCGACTGGGCGTGGTCGCCGAAACCGCCCATGAGCCGATACGCGAACTCGGCCTGCTGGCAGCGGAGTTGCGGGCCCGACTGCGCAAGGCCGGCCCGGACCTGCGGCCGCTGCCGGGGCCCGACTCGCGGCCCTGGTAGGGCGAACCGCCGGGCGCACGAATCCGCGGTGACTATCGCGTCCTCGACGACGATCGGATCCACGATGCCGCGCATCGCCCCGAGCGGCGGCGACTCGGGAGACGGGTCGGGCCCGGTCCGGCGCTTGATGATCAGTCCCGGCATCGCGACGTAGAAGGGGTGGCCACCGTCGTGTGGTCGCCGGGTGAAACCTCCTCCGGTCGGACGGCACACGATGCCCGAGCCACGGCCCGCGAGGCTGCTGTCGGGGCGGGTTCGGCGTGGATCCGTCGGGAAAAGGCGTTGCAACCACTACACATGAAGCACTATAACTGTAGTTGTCACTGTCGGGAATGCCACGCGCCGCATGCCAACCGCCGGGCACCCGGCCACGCGGTCATCCGATGTCCGCTTACAGGAAAGAGCCACATGCGAAAGCTCACCTACTTCATCGCCTCCACCCTCGACGGCTTCATCGCCGACCGGGACGGCAACTTCGACTTCTTCCCGATCGCCGACGCAACGGTGGAGTACCTCGTCCGCGAGTATCCCGAGACGCTCCCCACGCACGTCGCCTCGCACTTCGGTGTCGCGCCGGACGCCGAGTACCGGCACTTCGACACCGTGTTGATGGGGCGCGCGACCTACGAACCGGCCTTGAAGGCCGGCATCACGAACCCCTACCGACACCTGCGTACGTACGTCGTCACGAGCAGCATCACCGAGAGTCCCGACCCGGCCGTCACCCTCGTCGCGGGCGACCCGCTCGCCGCCGTGCGCGAACTCAAGACGGAAGCGGGCGACAAGGGCATCTGGGTGGCCGGTGGCGCGCAACTCGCCGGCGCGTTGCTGCCCGAGATCGACGAGGTGATCGTCAAGACCTACCCGATCATGATCGGCACCGGGATCCCCCTGATGTCGGGGGAGTTCGCGGTCACGGCGTTCACGCGCACCGGGGGCGTGGTGCTCGACAGCGGTGTGTCGGTCACGACGTACACGCGGACGTGACGCGGATGCCGGCCTCGTCGGGGTATCGGTCCATGCGAGCCGATACCCCGTCTGGCGGTGGTTCGGGCGAGGGTCAGCCGTTGCGCAGTTTCATCCCGCCGTCGGAGACGAGTTGCCCGTCGGGGCCGAAGGCCAACAGCAGGGAGTGATCAGTCGAACTCGCGGCGATCGAGAAGCTGCGGGCACTGGGCAATCGGCCGTCAACGACCGGGATGGGCGCCGTGGAGACGGGCGGGTCCGAAGGATCGGGCGGGGCGTGCATGTTCCTGCGGTACGTGTCCGGTAGATACAGCGGTGTGCCGACCGGCTTCGACAGGGGAAGCAGCGGAACCGTGACCGCCCGGCCCCCCTCGACCGGAACGAAGACCAGGCGTGCCACGTGTGGGCCGACCTGACCCTGGATGACGACCCAGCCCTGTGTTTGCGGGCCGCCCATGCCCGAGCTGAAGTTGAGCTGTCGGCCGCGGGAGTCGGCGTCGACGCTGCTTACGCAGCGCCAGGCCCCGGACGACGAAGGATTCCCGTCGAGCGGTGAGTAGCCCATGCATCCGTTGGGGTCCTCGCCCCAGAAGGACTGGTCCTGGTCGGTCGCCATCTGCACCCGTACCTCGACAGGGCGTTCATGGACGGCCATCAGCACGCCCACGGCCGCCACCGCCAGCACCCCCGTGTACACCAGCGCGGTGCGTGGGCGCAGCAGCACGCGCACACCCGGAATCACCGGAACCGTCGCCAGGGCCCGGTGTCGCAGCGGCGCCAACCCCCACGTACACACCGCGAGCGCCGCGAGCAGCCGTACGTTGTCACGGGCGAACGTGTTCGGCAGCAGGCCGCCCACGCTGAACGTCATGAGCACGAGCAGCGCCGCGCCCCACGCGATCCGCATCTTGCGTGGGCCGCCCACGAGCAGCAACCCCGCGAGGACCAACCACACTTGATGGTGCGTCCAGGACACCGGCGACGCCACGACCGTCGCACAACCCACCACCACCGCGCCCTGCGCGACGCCACCTCCGCGATGGCACTCGCGGGCGCCGACCAGCGCGATCACGCAGACGAGGGCGGACAGGATCAACCAGGCGACCGCGCGTTCGGGCGGCACTATGCCGGAGCGGATCAACGCGCCGTTGAGGGACTGATTGCCGGTCGCGGCCAGGTTGCCGATGCGCGACGTCGCGAAGACCGCCTCGGTCCAGAACGTCACCGACGCCGCCGGCCACAACACGGCAGTACCGCCGGTACACACCGCGAACGCCGCGCCCGCCCGGATCGCGTCACGGCGCCGTCCGGTGATCCACAGGTAGGGCACGAACAACAGCGGTGTCAGCTTGATCGCCGCCGCGACCCCGGTCAGCACGCCGCGCAGCGGGCGTGGGGTCAGGCCGAGCGCGTCCACGAGGGCCGACAGGACCAGAAACACGCTGACTTGGCCCAATCGCAGATTGCTCTGCAACGGCGTCGACCAGATCAGCGCCCCCGCGCCGGCCAGGGTCACGGCGACGAGCCGGCGACGGCCGACCATCCCGTTGCGGGCCGTCATCGCCGCTGCTATCCCGACCACCGCGACCAGGGTCGCAAGCGTCCACAGCACACGCGCGGCCGGCTCGGAGAGTCCGCCCAGCGGCCAGAACATCAGTAGTGCGAACGGCGGGTAGGTGAACGGATCACCGTTCTCCGCCACGTACGTGTACAGCGGGACGCCGTCGCGCACGGCGTGCACCGCACCGAAGTACACGTGCAGGTCCATCTGCCGGTCCCACGAGGGAAGTTGACACGCCGACCACCCGGCCGTCCCCGCTGCGACCGCGAACACCGCCACGACGACGGCCACCGCGAACGTGCGCACGCGCGGCGACCACCCCCTGCCTATCGTCGCGAGCCAACCCACCCTGTCATCGATCATGAGGAGGGATTCTGCCGTACGAACTCGCCCAGCGCGAGGGGATGGTGACGGGGCGTCAGGTTCGCTGGCCGACGTACTGCGGCCGACTGACGCCTCGACCCCTCTCGACTCCTCTCGACGTCTCTCGGCTTCTCTCGACTCCTCTCGATTCGTGCTCGGCTCCGGCTCGGCTCCTGTGTCTGTTTCCGCCTCAGTCCAGGGAAAGTTCGTAGTCGAGGACGCGATCGGCGATGCGCAGGCCGGCGAGGGGGAGGGCGTGGCGGATCGTGCCGGTGGTGTCGGCGTCGAATTCGAAGACGGCGAGTTCGCGGACGGCCGGGTGATCGTGGTGCAGGCGGCTGAGAAGTTCGGCGAGCAGGGCGGCCAGTACATCCGCCTCGACGCCGGCGGCGCGGATCGCCTCGCCGGCATCGACGTACGCGCGGTCGCCGTCGACCGTGACGCCGACCTCGGCGCCCGCGCCGACCAGGCCCACGGCAGGAGAGGGCAACGGGCGGGCCGACACGGCAGGTAGGCCGGCCGGCAGCAACCGGTCGGCGGGGTCGGCGGTCCAGATCCGGGCGATCTCCCCGGCGGTACGCGCGCCGAGCGCGCGGGCGGCCTCGCCCTCGGGGCCGGTGTCCGCGCCGCTCCACCTCAGCACCCGCCCGCCGGCCGCGCGGGCCCGTTCGGCGGCCTCGCGGTACATCAGCACGAACGCCGCGTGTTCCTCAAGAGTCGCCGGCATGTCGTCGTAGAACCCGGACACCAGTCGCCGCGCGAGCCGCCCGGCCTGCTCCCCCTGGGCCCACGGCACGGCATCGACCTTTCGGTACACGCTCACCCAGCCGATGGGTTGACCGTCGCGTCGCGCGGTCACCGTCCCGACGATTTCGGTCGCGTCGCCCACGTCCGCACCGGGTGACACATCGGGCGAGGGCAGTCCCACCGCCGCGTAGACCTCGCCGGTCGGTCGAAGGCCCGCAGTGGTGCCACTGCCCCATTCGAGGGAAATGTCGTTACTCATCCGAGTATCGTCCCTCCCCTCGGCACCACCCGAGCACCCCGTACACCCGACCGGAGCAGTCCTTTACCCGGGCGACCCGTACGACCCGTGCGGCTCGCGTGACCCGCGTGCGAGCACCGCGACGTCGTAGCGTTCGCCGACCGGCGTGGGCCTCGCGGACGACTCGACAGCCGCATCGGCCTCCAGGAGTTCGAGCCCTGCTCTGAACTCACGCTCCGTCAGGTGAACGAACTTCGACTGGGGACGCGTCGACATGCGGGCGTGGTAGTCCCGCAAAGACGTCGTGACGGGCTGCGCGAACGACAGGACCTCCACAACGGAGAAGCCCGCCGAGGCGAAGTCGCCGAGCACCTCGTCGCGCCCCGGAAACCGCTCGGCATCGCTCGCGAGCAGCGCCGGCCAGTAGCGATACACGATCGCGTCCAGGTTCTCGCGAAACGTCGTACGAACGACGACGACACCATCGGGACGCAGGATGCGCGCCAACTCCCGTGCACACGCACGACGATCGGGAAGATGATGGATGACCCGGGACAACAGGGCGAGATCGAACGGTTCTCCCGATGTCGGTACCGCCTCCGCGGTTCCGCGCAGGTAGCGGACCTGAGGATGAGCGCCGAACCGGTCGGCCTGGACCAGCATCGCCGCGGAGGCATCGACCCCGACCACCGACGACACGGGCAACAGCCGAGCCATCGCCGCGCAGAACATGCCCGTACCGCAACCGATCTCCACCACCGCCGGAGCGGGCCGAGGACTGAACGATCCGATCAGCTCCGTCCAGGCCCGCAGCGAAGTTTCCGGCATCTCGTTGCCTGCCTGGTAGACCCCCGCCAGACGCGCATCGTCATACAACCGACCCATCCGGCAACCCTTCCACCCGTAACCTCAGGCCACAAGGCGTGATCGGGCGACCCACAACGCAGTAAACCCCCAGCCCCCGCCCCCAACGCAACGGGCGGTGCGGGTGGAACACATCCCGACCCGCCCCCCGCACCCGCGACCCGACCGCCCCGACCACAAACCCCTCAGGACCATGCGGTCCCGAGCGAGGCGGCGATTGCGTCGGCGAAGCGGTCTGCGGCGGCAGGGCAGTGACCCAGGAAGAGGGAGGGCTCGCAGAGTTCGAGTTCGAGGAGGGTGGGTGTGCCGTCGGCGGCCGGGACGAGGTCGACACGTGCGTACAACAGCGGGCCGAACGGGATCTCGGTCATCACCCGGGCCGCGACCGCGAGTTCCGCGTCGGAGGGATCGCGCGGGCTGATGTCCTCGGCCTTGAACAGGTCTTCGACGTGCGGCGGCGAGTCGTCGAGCATCGGGCCCTTGCGGATCGCGTGGCTGAAGACGCCGTCGAAGTAGATCAGCGCCGTCTCGCCGGCCGTGTCCACCGCCTCCAGATACGGCTGGACCATGACCGTACGGCCGGCCGCGAGCAGGTTGGTGGCGTGGCCTGCCGCGAGGGCGCGCTTCTCCGGAATGCCCATGTCGTACCGGGCCGTGTCGCGCGAGCCGCCGCTGACGGTCGGCTTGACCACGTGGACGCCCGTCGTCGGCAGCGTCACCGTCGAGTCGGGCTCCAGCCACAGCGTCTCGACGACGGGAAGGCCGACCCTGGTCAGGTCGCGCAGGTACGCCTTGTCCGTGTTCCAGGCCACGACCGCCGCCGGGTTCGCCAGCCGCGGAACGCTCTCCGCCCATTCGACGAACTCCCGGTGGCGTCCCGGGTAGTCCCATACCGAACGCAGGATCACGAGGTCGTACGCGGCCCAGTCCACCCCCGGGTCGTCCCACACCGCAGGCTCGACACGGATGCCGCGCGCGGCAAGCGGTTCGAGCAACAGACGCTCGTCCGGGTCCAGGTCCGGCAACTCGGCGCAGGTGGCAAGGGCGACACGCGGTTCGATCATGAAGTCAGATTATCCGGACACGCGCGCGGATCATTGCACAAGTCCGGCGGACTCACTTCTCGGCGGAGCGGGGGATCTGATAGATACACGTTCCGTGACGACAGCGGAACCAAAAGGTGCGATGGCGGCGAAGCCGGGGCCCGGGGCGGGCGCGGAGCCGAAACCGGCAGCGACAGCGACGCGGAGGGCAGCCCCGGCGACAGAGGCGACCTCGGCCGAGGAGAGCGTGAGCCCGGGTGGGCGTGTCGCGGGGGCGGGCGACGCCGAGGCCGCCGAAGTCCGGCCCGATTCCGGTTCCCAGGCCCCGCCGCCCGGCACGGCAGACGCGGTCGAAGCCCCGCCGAACGTCTCACGGAAAACGCAAGACACAGTCGACGAAGCGGCTGCGCCCCCGCCCCCGCCCGTACCCACATCGGCATCCGCGTCCGGAAGCGCACCGACCCCCGCCTCCGAGAGCGCATCCGCGCCCGGAAGCGCACCCACCCCCGCTTCCGGGAGCGCATCCGCGTCCGCGTCCGGAAGCGCATCCATCCTCGCCTCGGAGAGCGCGTCGGCGTCCGGAAGCGCACCCATCCCCGCTTCCGAGAGCGCGTCGGCGTCCGGAAGCGCACCCATCCTCGCCTCCGAGAGCGCATCCGCGCCCGGAGTCGCACACATCCCCGCCCCCGGAAGCGCATCGGCGCCCATGCCCGGGGTCGCATCCACCCTCGCCTCCGGTAGCGCATCGGCGTCCGCGTCCGGAAGCGCACCCGCCCCCGCCTCCGGGAGCGCATCCGCGTCCGGAAGCGCACCCGCCCCCGCCTCCGGGAGCGCATCCGCGCCCGGAAGCGCACCCACCCCCACCTCCGAGAGCGCATCCGCGCCCGGAGTCGCAGCCACCCCCGCGTCTCCGCGCCGACCCCGGCCCTTCGCTCGGTTCGCGCCGAAGTCCGAGTCCGTTTGCGGGCCCGCGAACGGGCTCCCCGCGTCCGCGCTCTCCGATCTCGTGGTGGTGCTCGCTCCCGCTCCCGATCCCGACTTCGAACCCGACGCCGATCGGGTGCGTCGTGATCGGCGGATCACGCGGCGGATCGTGTTGGCCGTCCAGCTTCTTTTCTGCGCGTTCCTCTCGTGGTCGATCAACAACCTCGGTATCGCCATGTGCGACGACGGCGACACGGACTGCCGCGACCAGGCCGCGGTGTTGCAGCCGTGGGTGCTCGGGCTTGCCGTCCTGTGTGTGCTCGCGTTCGGCTACGGCGCGGTCCGGCGGGATCGGGTGTCGCAGACGCGTGTGCAGGCCGTGCTCGCCGCGACGGTGTTGCTCACCGTGACCTTCGCCGTCGGCCATACATTCTCCGGCGTCGTCTGGAAGCCGGTCGGGCCCGAGGAGATCGAGCAGCGGCAGCCCACCCGCTATCCACCCCTCCCCGGGTGTGAGGAATGGGGCAATTGCTCTCTTCGCGTGTCGAACTGACGGAGCGTCGAGTTTCGGCCCGCGATCCGGGGTGAGAACCCTCTCAGGAGTCGAACGTCGGGGAGCGCACCGTGATCAACACGCCGGACACCGCGCCCTACGGGCCCGCCGAGATTGTCGCCGTCCGGCACGGCGAGAGCACCGCCAACGCCGCCTTCGCCGCCGCCACGGCCGCCGCAGGACTTCCGCATCCCGACGACGCCGGGCCGCCCGACCTGGCGAAGGTGGGCCGCGACGCGGACATCGCGCTCACCGCTCTCGGCGAAAAGCAGGCGGCGGCGGTGGGTCGGCGCCTCGCAATCAGGGGCGAAACACCGGACGTGGTCCTGGTATCGCCGTACCGCAGGGCGCGTTCGACCATGCGCGTCATCGCCCGCGAAGCCGCGCGCGCGGGCCTCCTGCTCCCGCGTCCGCGCCGCGACGAACGCCTGCGCGACCGCGAGACGGGCATCCTGGAACTGCGCACCCTCACCGAGATCGAGCAGCTGTACCCCGACGAGGCGGATCGCCGGCGCCGCGTCGGCGACCTGTACTACCGCCCACCGGGCGGCGAGTCCCTGGCCGACGTCGCACTGCGGCTGCGCACGCTGCTGACCGATCTGCGCCACGACGCACCCGGCGCGCACGTGCTGATCGTCGGCCACGACGCGACGGTACTGATGCTCCGTTACATTCTGGACGGCCTCACCGAGACCGACGTGGACCGCCTGGTGCGCACGGACCCGGTGGGCAACGCCTCCATTTCCAACTGGCGTGCCCGGGACGGCCGACTCCGCTCGATCCGGTACAACGACATACGGCACCTGCGTGGTGTGGGCACAGGCGTGCGGTGAGGCGGCGGGCCCGCGCGGCAAAGTAGGCCGTCAGTCGGCGGGCGGGCCGGCTGGAGCGGACGGTCCGGCATACCCAGCGCGAGCATTCGCTACCCGAGGTTGTTCCCGAACCACCGTGGTTTCACAGTGGGGTTGAGCGGCTGTACGTGGCCGGCGACGTCGTGGGCACGCGCGGTGGGGACGCGCCGGTCGGTGGTCGTGTCGTTCACCGCGGCGCGGTCTGCTCGACGCCGCGCGCCACACCGCGGCCGGCACCCGTGTCGACCGTGCGTGTCCCGTTCGGTCGAGGCACGTCGCGGCGCCGGATTGGCGAGGCTCCACCCACGGCGGGATGCTGGATGGGTCAGACCTTGCGGCGTGGGATTCGCCTGTGGTGCAACAGGGGACCGGCCGTCGGCGCACAACCGCTCACCAGCGGCCCGACACGGGAGAAGCAGGGTGGGTAGCGGTCCGCGTCTCGGCAAGGAGCCGGCCATGGACGGCAACACGTTGGAAGCGATGAGGACCGCGCTGCGCGGCCCGGTCGTCGGTCCGCAGGATCGGGAGTACGACGACGCCTGCAGAATCTACAACGCGATGATCGACAAGCGACCGGCCGCCGTCGTCCGATGCACGGACGCGGCGGATGTCATGGCCGCGGTCGATTTCGTCCGCGACAAAGGGCTCGAACTCGCCGTCCGGGGCGGCGGCCACAGCGGACCCGGCCTGTGCCTGGTCGACGACGGCGTCACCATCGATCTGTCGCCCATGCGCCATGCGCACGTCGACCCCACCGCGAAGACCGCCAGGGTCGGCGGCGGCAGCCGACTGGGCGACCTCGACCACGCCACGCACGCGTTCGGGTTGGCGACCCCCGCGGGCATCATGTCCACGACCGGTGTCGGGGGCCTGACCCTCGGTGGCGGGCACGGGTATCTCACCCGCAAGTACGGTCTGACCGCCGACAATCTGCTCGCCGCGGACGTGGTACTCGCCGACGGCAGTTTCGTCACCGCGAGCGCCGCGGAGAATCCGGACCTGTTCTGGGCGCTGCGTGGTGGCGGTGGAAACTTCGGCATCGTCACGTCGTTCGACTTCCGGCTGCATCCGGTGCGCACCGTGGGTGTGGCGGTCACCGTGTGGCCGGTCGACCGCACGCGCGAGGTGCTGCGGTGGTACCGCGAGTTCCTGCCGCAGGCACCCGAGGACCTGAACGGCTTCTTCGCCGCGCTCAGCGTCCCGCCGGGGCCGCCGTTCCCGGCGGAGATCCACGGCGAGAAGATGTGCGGCGTGGTGTGGTGCTGGACCGGCGACCCCGACCTCCTCGCGGACACCCTCGCGGTGGTGAACGAACCGGCCCCGCCCGCGTTCCACTTCACCACGCCGATGCCGTATCCCGCGTTGCAGAGCCTGTTCGACGAACTGATTCCCACGGGCCTCCAGTGGTACTGGCGCGGGGACTTCTTCGACCGGATCGCGGACGAGGCGATCGACCTGCACGCCAAGTACGCCGCGGACCTGCCCACGGCCCTGTCGACCATGCACCTGTATCCGGTGGACGGGGCCGCGGGCCGGGTCGGCCCGGACGACACGGCCTGGGACCACCGGGACGCCCTGTGGTCCGGCGTCTTCGCCGGCATCGACCCCGACCCGGCGAACGCCGACGTCGTCAGGCAGTGGTGCGTCGATTACTGGGAGGCGTTGCACCCCCATTCGATGGGTGGTGCCTATGTGAACTTCCTCGGCGTGGGGGAGGGTTCGGACCGGATCCGGGCCACTTACGGTAACCACTACGACAGGCTCGCCGCGATCAAGCGGGCCTATGATCCGCACAACCTTTTCCATGCCAACCAGAACATCGAACCGGCGGCCGGATAGGACCCCGAACGAACCTGCGGTTACGCCTGTGGCAGGCGGTTGGGTTGTTCCCACCTGCGCCGCCCGTTGCGTTTGCGTGGTGGGTTGGGGTATCAGGGCGACGGGGCGGGCCAGGTCAGGCCCCGCGGCCCGGTCTCGGCAG
>NZ_WWJX01000089.1 GCF_009865215.1 Streptomyces sp. SID3343
GGCCCTGCGCGGGTCGGCCGTCCTGCGCCTCTCCCGTTCCCGTCTCGCGACCACCCGCGCGCACGCCCCCCGCAGCGCCTCGCCCGTCCACCACCGCCTCGACGCCGGCCGCCCCCCGACGCCCACCGCCGGCAGATACGGATCCGGACGCGGCCCTGAACGCAGGCGACGATCCCTCGCCGGCGTCCCCACCGCCCACACCCGAGCCGCCGGCGCTCTCCGCCGTGACCTCGTCG
>NZ_WWJX01000820.1 GCF_009865215.1 Streptomyces sp. SID3343
ACCCGACCCGGCCCGGCCCGGCCCACTGGGTCCGGCCCCGGCCGACGGGCCACCGGGCCCGGGCGTCGAGTTCGCGTCGCACTGGCCGCACGACTCGTACCGACCAATTTCGAGGATGCCGATGGTTCTCGCTGGATCGTCCCCTGGAGGCCGACAGCCGGCACTCGCGTGGGTACTCCCTCTCGTCGTAACCGCCGCCTGCGCCGTGGCAGCCGTCGTCGCGGTCCCGGAGCAAGCGCGCGTCGCGGTCGCCGTGTGTGGTGCGTTCGCGACCGTAGCCGTCGCCGTGTGCGCCGCCGAGGCAGGCCGACGAGGCCGCACCATCACCCAGATGCACGCGCGACTCCAGCAACAGCAAGCCGGCCTCAAGCGCAGGCTCGCCGCCCAGGAGCTGGAGACGATCCGGCTCGCGGAGGAACTCCTGCCCGAGGCGGTCGGCCGGCTCCAACTCGGCGAGCCCCTCCAGGAGGTCATGCTCAAGGTCGCCCCGCACCCCGACGACCCCACCGAGTTCGCCGTCGCACACCGCAACGTCATCAAGTCGGTGATCGAGACCGTCAGCGCCGAAGAGGACATGCGCGAATCCGCGCAACGCGCGTTCGTCAACATCGCGCGTCGCGTCCAGGCCACGATCCACCAACAGGCCCAGGACATGCGCGACATGGAGGACCGGCACGGCGACGACCCCGTCGTCTTCCGCGACCTCCTCCACCTGGACCACGGCAACGCCCTGATCGGCCGCATGGCCGACAGCATCGCCGTGCTCGGCGGCGCCCGCCCCGGCCGCCAATGGGAAACCGACATCGGCATGTACAGCGTCCTGCGCGGCGCGATGTCGCGCATCGTGGACTACCGCCGGGTCAAACTGCACTCCGTCGTCGAGGTCGCGGTCATCGCGCGGCACGTCGAGCCGCTCATCCACGCGATCGCCGAACTCCTCGACAACGCCACGCGTTACTCGCCGCCGTCCACCACCGTGCACCTCAGTACCACCGAGGTACAGACCGGCATCGCCGTCGAGATCGAGGACGCCGGCGTCGGCCTGAGCGAGGAGGCCCGCCGGCGCGCCGAGCGGATCCTGTCCCTGGAGGGCGCCCCGCTCAACCTCGACGACCTCGGCGAGACCCCGCGCCTGGGCCTGACCGTCGTGGCCCGTCTCGCACACGTCAACAACTTCAAGGTCATGCTGCGCCCGTCGGCCTACTCCGGCGTACGCGCGGTCGTGGTGATCCCGCAGGACCAGATCACCCCGAACGTGCCGCCCATGTACCCGATGCCCGAACACCTGCAACACCTGGAGGAACTGCCCTCCCTGCACGACATGATGACGGACGCCTCGTCCGTCACCGAGCACGGCCCGAACGGACTTCCGCAGCGCCGCCGGCGCAGCCTGGGCGCCGTCCCGCGCGCCGCGTCGCCTCGCGACCAGCGCAGCACCTCCTCCCCTCGGCACGCGCTCGACGAGACTCCGCCCGGTCTGGGCCTCGACGCGTTCCTCAGTGGCATCAACGGCGAACCACCGCCCGCCGACCGGCGGTCCGGCGTCGGTGACGATTCGTGGGACGGGAGAGATCGATGACGGAGTACCGACCCAACATGGACTGGATGCTCGCCGATCTGGCCAAGAGCGTGCCGTTCACGCGCTACATCGTCCTGCTGTCGGCGGACGGTCTGCGCATGGCGCAACACAACACCGCGCCCGACACCGCCGACCGGCTCGCCGCCGCGTGTGCGGGGCTGCAGAGCCTCGCGGCGGCCGTGGCCTCCGAGTTTCCCAAGGGCGACGGGCGAATGCGCCTGGTCGTGATCGAGGTCAACGGCGGCTACTTCTACATGATGGCCGCCGGCGCCGGCGCCTACCTCGCGGTGCTCGCCGACGGCCAGGTCGACACCGGCCTGCTCGGTCACCGCATGCGCGATCTGGTGATCCGGATCGGTGATCACCTCACCAGTCCGCCCCGGCGAGACGGAGCCTTTCCATGAGCGGGCCGCGGCGCAAGCGCCGCGATTCATACCCCGAACGGCTGTACATGGTCGGGGAAAGCCCCGAAGCCCAGGCCCGATTGGATCTGGTCACGCTTTTCGTGGCCGAGCACGAGCCGACCCGCGGGATGGCCCCCGAGCCGACCGCGATCCTGCGGATGTGCGAACAACCGTTGTCCATGGCGGAGATCTCGGCGCACATGCGGCTGCCCACCAGCGTGCTCACGCTCATCCTCGGCGATCTGGTCGGGGGTCGGCACTTGGAGGCCCGCGCGCCCATCCCGGCCGCGTCGTTGCCCGACATCGATCTCCTCAAGGCGGTGATGCATGGACTACAGAAGCTCTGAGACCGTCGCCGACACAGGCGTGGAAACCGTCGCCGGCCCGCGGCCCGAGGACATGCTGCCCGCAACGGCCACCTCTGCGGTCAAGGTGGTGGTCGTCGGCGGCTTCGGGGTCGGCAAGACGACCCTGGTCGGCGCGGTCAGCGAGATCCGCCCCCTGACCACGGAGGAGACGATGACCCAGGCGGGCGTCGGCATCGACGACCTGTCGGGGGTCGAGTCCAAGACCACCACGACCGTGGCGATGGACTTCGGCCGGATCAGCCTCAACGAACGCCTCGTCCTGTACTTGTTCGGCACACCCGGCCAGGAGCGCTTCTGGTTCTTGTGGAACGGGCTCTTCGACGGTGCGCTGGGCGCGGTCGTGCTGGTCGACACCCGTCGCCTCGAAGTGTGTTTCGACGTCATGGGCCGGCTGGAGGATCGCGGAGTCCCGTTCGTCGTGGCGGTCAACTCCTTCCCCCGGTCGCCCACCTACTCGATGAGCGAACTGCGGACCGCGCTCGACCTCGACGACTCCGTACCGATGATCGATTGCGACGCGCGCGAGCGCGGCTCCAGCCGCGACGTGTTGATGGAGCTCATGCAATACCTCTACACGCTCACCACCAACCGGGAGACGCAATGACCGCTCCTCCCCCCGTCCCTCCGCCCGGCTGCCCCGCCCACGGGGGGACCGCCACCGAGGGCATCACGAGGTTGTACGGCCCGGAGGCCACCGCGGACCCGGTGGCGACGTACGAGCGCCTGCGAGCCGAGTACGGGGCGGTGGCGCCGATCCTGGTCGACGGCGACTTCCCCGGCTGGCTGGTGCTCGGCTACCGGGAAAACCTGGAGGTCATGCGCACCCCGAGCCGCTTCTCGCGGGACGCGCGCAACTGGCGCGACTGGCGCGAGGGCCGGATCCCGCCGGACGCCACCATCCTGCCGATCATGGAGTACCGCCCCGACTGCGTGTCCAGCGACGGCGCCGAACACCAGCGCCTGCGCACTGTGGTCACCGAAAGTCTCGACCGCTTCGACCACCGGGGCGTGCGCAAGCATGTACAGCGCATGACCCACGAGTTGGTCGACAAGTTCACGGCCGACGGCCATGCCGACCTCGTCACGCAGTTCACCCAGCAGTTGCCGATGCTCGTGATCGCCCAGCTCTACGGCCTTCCGGACGACATGGGCCCGCGCCTGGTCCAGGCGACCGCCGAGCTGATGATGCAAACCGAAAAGGCCCTGGAGTCCAACGAGTTCATTCTCCAGACCCTCAAGGACCTCATCGAGCGCAAACGCCGTGAACCCGCCCCCGACTTTCCGACCTGGCTGATCGAGCACCGCAACAACCTGAGCCCGGACGAGATCCTGCACCACCTGCGCCTGGTGATGGTCGCGGCGAACGAACTGACCATCCCGCTGATGTCGAACACGCTGCGCGTCGTGCTCTCGGACGACCGCTACCTGTCGTCCCTGGCGGGCGCGCGACTGGCACTGCCGAACGCGGTCGAACAGGTGCTGTGGGACGAGCCGCCGCTGTGGGTGATCCCGGGCCGCTGGGCCTTGGTCGACACCGAGCTCGGCGGCCGCAAGATCAAGGCCGGCGACCTTTTGGTGCTCGGCGTCATGGCCGGCAACGTCGATCCGCAGATCCGCGCCGACCTCACCGTCCCGGTCCACACCAACCGTGCCCACCTCGCCTTCAGCGGCGGCGCGCACGCGTGCCCGGGTCAGGACATCGGCCGAGCCATCACGGAAACGGCCCTGGACACCCTCAACGCCCGCCTGCCCGACATTCGCCTGTCCCACCCCGACCGCCCACCGGCCTGGCACGCGGCCACCTGGGCCCGTTACCTGACCTCCCTGCCGGTCGACTTCACCCCCCGCCCCTTGGTCGACCCGCCGGAATGGGTCCCACCCCCGCGCACCCCACGCCCACCCAGACACGAGGACCCCATCGAGCCCGTCCCGACGGGCTGGTGGTCCCGGCTCGCCGGTTGGCTGTTCGGCTGACCCCTGGCACGCCTGAAGAGCCGCGTCCGTGAAGCCCGGGCGAACGACAGGGGCACGGGCACCGGCCCGTGCCCCTGTCGTTGCCGCCTGGTCGCCAGGTCGCCGTGGTCGGCTCGGCCGAGCGTCCGCACTCCGTCGTCGGTGACGGTGGTGTCGAAGCGTGCCGCGCGGTCGCTCCGGGCCGGCCCCCGGGCCCGAAGCGGCCACACGCCTTCAGCCGGTCGGTTCTAGCCGTTGATGACCAGGTCCGCACCGGAACTGCCGCCGCAGAAGCCGGTGAAGCCACTGAGGTACTCCAAGGCATGGGTCCGCACGAGCTTGGTCGGCGTCGTGAAGTTCACGGCCGTCGATCCGTAGCTGTGCGGACCGATACTCCCCATCCAGGCGTCCGTGAAGTTGCCGTTGATGTCTATGAGCCGGATCGGCCCGGCGAACGATGCGCTGTGGTTGGTGCCGTTCCAGAAAGCCACCCGCGTGACGCGGAAACCGTTGCCGGAGTACTGCCAGGTCACCTCCATCGAGATACTGCCGTTCGCCTGGACCGGATTGCATTCCGAGCCGTAGTAGATCCGGTTGGTGCCACTGGGATTGGGGGCCTGCTGCTCTTGGGACGAGGCCGTCGCCGTGGAGGGAGTGAAGGCGGCGAGAGCCGCGAGGGCCAGCACCGTCAGGGGTCGGACGACGCGCTGCGGAAGAACGGACATGGACGATCGCCTCTCGTGGCCGGAAAAGAAACACGGTGTCCTCACGCGGTGCGCGGTGCGCCTCAGGTGAGGCGGATCCGCGGTGGGGACTCCTCCATCCTCAAGCTGCGGTCCTGCCGCAAGCGAAGCTTTCGAATATCCTCGAAACGTCAACAACACCAGGGGGTAAGGAAGTTGACCGGACGTTTCGTGAAGCTCGGAGACGTGGAGCAGGTGAACGTCAGGGTCAGCCGTCACCCCGGAGCGACCCTCTTCCCCCTCCTCCAGGACGTCTTCGGGCACCGCGTCCACGGTGTTCCCGCACTGTGGCGCGACACCGTGCGGCGCGCCCTCCCGCCGAGCGCGGCCGCCGTCGTCGGTCCCTTGTTCGCCTCGCGCCCGGGTTGGATCCCCGACCGCCTCGCACTGGTCCACGACCTCGGCACCCACGACATGACGGACCTCGAAGGGGAACTGGCATCGGCCGACCCCGCTCTCCTCGCCGAGGAGGTTGCCACCTTCTACTCGGCCGGGATCCCCACGGCCTGGCGCCCCCTGGTGGACGATCCCAGGAGGTTCGTCACCGCCTACCGGCAGCTCGTCGGCGCCGCGTGGACTGCCTTCACTCCCCTGTGGCGCGACGCGGACTCGCTCATGGGCAGGGAAACCGAACGTATCGGCCTGGCTGCGGTGACCGGCGGCCTCGACGGGCTGCTCACCAGCCTTGGCGGCCACATACGGTACGAGGAAGGCACTCTGAAGTTACCCCACCCCTGCCCGGGACATCTGGCCGAACTCGGCTCTCGGCCCCTTGTGCTGATGCCCCTGGCCTCCGGGTACACGGCCGGGATGTACGGAGCCGACCGAAACGACGCCCTCTGGATCGCCTACGCCGTCCCCGGGCTCGGCCGCATCACGGGACACCGGGGACACCCTGGACGCAGTGACCGAAAGGCCGGCCCCGACGGACTGTCCGTGGTGCTCGGTCCGGTACGCGCGGAGATCCTGCGCAGCCTGCCCGGTACGCCGACCGTCAGCGAACTCGCCCACCACCTGCAGGTCGGCGTGAGCACGGTGACATACCACTGCGGACAACTCGAGGCCGCCGGCCTCCTGTGCCGGGAGCGCCACGGCAGACGAGTCCGCGTGCTCCCGACCGACCGCGGCAGCGCCCTCACCCAACTACTCTCGGCACCCGCCCCGCCGGCAGCCGTGTGAGCGGGCGACCTGTGACCGTCGTAGTGCCTGGGCATCCGGACGGAAACGCGTCCCTGCCGGGCGAAGTCTCCGGTGGTGAAGGCGCTCCCGAGTCTCACCCCGCACACCGCGGCGGGGTCCGTCCGTAAGCCGCCCCTCCCCCGCCACGGCGCCCCCGAACACCGCGGCGGGCCGGGGCCCGATTCACCTCGCCCTCACTCCTCCCACGCCATGGCCGGCTCGTTCACCCCCGGCGCGGAATGCGCCCGAGGCAGCAGGATCCACGCGCCGGCCGCCGCCGCGACGAGGATCGCGCCCGCCACCGTCAGCGCGACCGTGAACCCGTGCACCGTCGCGGCGTCGGCCGCCCCCGGCCCCGCGCGGTGCCCGGCCAGGTACGTGGCGGTGGCGCTCGTCGCGACGGTGTTGAGCAGGGCGGTACCGAGCGAGGCGCCCAGTTGCTGGGCGGCGTTGTAGGTCGCCGAAGCGGCTCCCGCGTCGACCGGGGACACGTCCGCCGTGGCCAGCCCGATGGTCGGCGTCATGACGAGGCCCATGCCGAGGCCGGTGAGCACTTGGGCGGGGATCAGGTAGAGCCAGAAGACGTTCGAACTGTCCGACGTCAGTTGCGTCAGGATCAGCATGCCGACGGCCGCCGCCAACAAGCCGGGTACGACGATCGCCACCGGCGCGACCCGTCCGTGCAACCTCCCGGCGATCAGCATCGACGCGACCGCCGCGCTGACGGCGTTGACGATCAGGGTGAGTCCCGCCTCGACCGGCGAGTACCCGAGGATCGTCTGCGTGTAGTAGCTCATGAACAGGTAGAACCCGAACATCGCGACGAACATCAGCCAGATCGTGACGTACGCCGCGCCCCGCGCGCGGTGCGCCAACACCCGCATCGGCAGCAACGGTTGACGGGCCCGTCGCTCGACCACCACGAAGGCCGCCAACAGCAGCACACCCGAAAGCAGCAACCCCGACACGAGCGGATCGCCCCAACCGCGCGGCTCCGCCTGGTTGAACGCGTACACCACGGCGACGAAGCCGCTCGCGCTCAGCAGCACACCCGGGACGTCCATGCCGCCGGCGGTACCGCCCGGCCCATCCCGCTTCACGAGCGGAATCGCCGCCAGCGCGAGCAGCGCGATCGGGACGTTGATGTACAGGCACCACCGCCAGTCGGCGTATTCGGTCAGCAGCCCCCCGGCGATCAGGCCGACGGCCGATCCCCCGGCGCCCACCGCCGCGAAGGTTCCGAACGCCTTGCCCAGCTCACGCGGGTCGGTGAACGTCATCGTCAGCAGCGACAGTCCGGCCGGTGCCAGCGCCGCGGCGAAGCAGCCTTGTAAGGCCCGTGCCGCGAACAGCATTTCCGCGTTCGCGGCCATCGCGCCCAGCGCGGACGCCGCGGCGAACCCCACCAGACCGACCGTGAACGTACGCCGGTGACCGAACGCACCGCTCACCCGCCCACCGATCAGCAACAGCCCGCCGAAGGCCAGCGTGTAGGCGGTGACCACCCACTGCCGGCTGGTATCGGACATGTCGAACTCGTGCTGCGCCGACGGCAACGCGATGTTCACGATCGTCGCGTCCAGCACCACGAGCAACTGGGCGACGCTCACCACCAGCAGTGTCCACCACCGCCGGGAGGCGGCTCCCACCTGGGTTTTCTCCATGACGACATCCCTTCTCAAACAACGTTCGAGCTCTCGAACGTTGTTCAGTCGTGGGCACGCTACTACACTCGCCGCACCGGTCGGGGCGACGAGTTGGGTGTGAATTTCACTGTGAATGGCGAGCACGAACGCGATCCGCAAGGCGACGACGACGTGCGCAGCGTCTGGTTGCGGCCGCGTCGTATCGGCCGGGGGGAACCGCCGCTGACCCTGGCGCGCATCGTCGACGAGGCCGTCGCGCTGCTCGACGACGAGGGGATCGACCGCCTGACGATGCGGCGTCTGGCCGACCGGCTCAAGGTCAGCGCGGGTTCGCTGTACTGGCACGTCGACACCAAGGACGACGTGATCGACCTGGCCGTGGACGCGATCTTCGGCGAGGCCCCGCCGGCGGCCGATCCCGCCGACCGGCGGGAGGACGGCGGCCCGGCCGAACACTGGCGCGCCGATGTCACCGCGGTACTCACCGCGTGGCGGGCCGCGATCCTGCGTCACCCGTGGGCGGTCGCGCTGCCCGCTCGGCGACGCCCGTCCATCGGGCCGAACTTCCTTGCCTGGATGGAGTTCCTACAGGCCACGCTCGTCCGGGCCGGCTTCACCGAACGGCACCTGTTCGCGGCGACCTGGGCGCTCTACAACCACGTCATGGGATCGACGGCGTCCCAGTCCAGCCTGCAACTGTCCGACAGCGAACGCCGAACGGGCCACCGACAGTTGCAGGCCGACCGCGACCGATACCCGACGCTCGCGGCCCACGGATACCTCTTCGACGACGACTGGGACGGCTCCTTCACCACCGGCCTGCGCTACCTACTGGACGGCTTGGAAGCCCAAACCCCCACCCGACCGACCGATCCCAGCCCGCCCGGCGCTTGAGGACGACCCCAAGCCCGGCACGAGGGCCGGGCCCCGACAGTCCCGGCCCAACCGGCACTTGCGGACAACGCAAAGGCCGACCGCGACCAAGCCTTACCCCCGCCCGGCAATCAGTCGCAGCAACTGCCCCACCGTCTCGACCGTGGCCTCCCGCGCCGACGCCAGCGCGGGTCGCGGATCGGCCTTCCCCGGGTCAGCCGCCAGGCGATCCCGCAACGTGCCCGTGTACGCGATGTTCAACGCCGTGCCGACGTTGATCTTCGTCATGCCCGCGGCGACCGCGCGCCGCAACTCGTCGTCGGGAACGCCGGACGAGCCGTGCAGCACCAACGGAACCTCGACGGCCGCACGCAGCCGCGCGATCAGGTCGTGGTCGAGTGTCGCCGTCCGATCGAGCATCGCGTGGCTGCTGCCGACCGCCACCGCCAACGCGTCGACGCCGGTGGCCCCGACATAGGCCGCCGCCTCGTCGGGATCGGTACGGGCCCCCGGCGCGTGCGCGTCGAGCGCGGGCTGGCCCGGTTTCCCGCCCACTTGGCCGAGTTCGGCCTCCAGCGTGATTCCGCGCGCGTGCGCCCACACCACCGCCTCGGCCGTCGCCGCCACGTTCGCCGCGTACGGCAACCGGGAGGCGTCGAACATGACCGAGCTGATTCCGGTCCCCTCCGCCGCGACCAGCAGGTCGAAGGACTCCACGTGGTCCAGGTGCAGCGCGACCGGGACCACCGACTCCTCCGCCAGCACCCGGCACGCCGCGGCCAACGGGCCGAGCCTGCCCCGCCGAAAGCGCACCGCGTTCTCGCTGATCGCCACCACCACCGGCAGTTCGGCGGCCTCGGCGGCCATGATCACCGCCTCCGCGTGTTCGAGCGTGATGACATTGAACGCCGCCGTGCCGACCCCGACCGCCCGTGCGGCGTCGGTCAGTTCGGCTGTCGTGGTCAAAGGCATGCCGGTTCTCCCAAAAACGTGATCGAGGCCGCGGACGAGGCCCCGAAGGACCGCCGCCCGGGGCAACAGCACCTACACACAAGGCGTCCACACCATCGGGCCGCCGACCGCCCACCGAGCGATCCCACGACCGGAGACGCCCAGTCCCACACCCTCGGCACGCCCCCTCGCGAAACCCGGGCCCCCGGAACCGACGCCACGGACGACAAGGACGCCGCGGACGCCACCGAGGACTCCGCCGCCACGCACCACACCGCCGGCGCGGACGCCGCCCACGCCGTCACCGGGGCCCTCGTCACCCCACCCCCCGCACCGACTCGACCCCCACCCGCGCCGCCAACTCCGCGTACACCGACGGGTCCACATCCCCGGCAGCCGGCGCGGCCACCGCCGCCGCCGACAGCGCCACCGCGTCCCGCAGTCGGGCC
>NZ_WWJX01000821.1 GCF_009865215.1 Streptomyces sp. SID3343
GCCGGGACGGTCGCCCGGCCGCGGCCTCGGCCGGCTGAGCGGGCGGCCGGGGGCGAGCGGTCGCGGCGGGCTGGGCTGTCTCAGCAGGCTCGGCCGTCGTACCGGGCTCGGCCGTCCGAGCAGGCTCGGCCGTCTTTGTAGGAACGCGAACGGCGGGCGCCCCCCGAAGGGGACACCCGCCGTTCGGCGAATCGGATCAGACGCCGACGCCGTGGCTGCGCAGCCAGGTCATCGGGTTGACCGCCGAACCGTAGTTCGGGGTCGTGCGGACCTCGAAGTGCAGGTGCGGGCCGGTCACGTTGCCGGTCGCGCCGGACAGCGCGATCTTCTGGCCGGTCTGGACCTTCGTACCGGCCTTGACCGAGATCGAGGACAGGTGCGCGTACTGGGTGTACTTGCCGTCCGCGTGCCGGATCACGACCTCGTTGCCGTACGCGCCGCCCCAACCGGCCGACACGACCGTGCCCGAGGTGACCGCGCGCACCGTGGTGCCGGTCGAGACCGCGAAGTCCTGGCCGGTGTGGTGGCCGCTGGACCAGCGCGAACCGCCCGTGCCGTAGCCCGCGCTCAGCGAACCGCCGGCCACGGGGGCGACGAACGAGCCGGACCCGGTGGCGGACTTGGCCGTGGTGTCCGACGCGGCCTCGCTCTTGGGCTTGGCCTTGGTGTCGGCCTTGGCCTCGGCCTTCGGCTCGGTCTTCGTCTCGGCCTTGGGGGCCTCCTGCTTCGGAGCCGCCTTCGGAGCCGGGTCGGTCTTGGCCTCCGCCTTGGGGGCGGGCGCCGCCTCGGTCTTCGCCTCGACCTTCGCCTCGGTCTTGGCCTCGGTCTTCTCGGCGGGCTTGGCCGCCGAGGTCGAGCCGTCGACCGCGAGGCTTTGGCCCGGGAAGATCAGGTCGGGGTTCTGGCCCACGACGCTCTTGTTGGCTTCGTAGAGCTTCGGCCAACCACCGGGCACGTTCCGCGCCTCGGCGATCCGGGAGAGGCTGTCGCCGGCGACGACGACGTAGGACGCGGTCTTGGCGGAGGCTGCCTCGGGAGCGGCCTCGACGGGCGCGGCCTTGGGGGTCTCGGCGACCGGGGCCGCGGCCTTCTCCTCGACCTTGGGCGCCTCGACGACCTTGGTCTCGGTCTTGGCCTCGACCTTCGACTCGGTCTTGGTCTCGGCCTTCGGCTGGACCTTGGTCTCGGTCTTGGTCCCCGCCTTCGGCGTCGTGGCCGTCTTCGGCGCGCTCTTACCGCCCGAAGAGGTGTCGACGTCGGCCGCCGCGCCACCGCGGGTCAGGCCCGCCTTGACGGAGCAGACCGGCCAGGCACCGGGGCCCTGGCTCGCGAGGACCTTCTCGGCTATCGCGATCTGCTGGCCCTTGGTCGCCAGGTCGGCGCGCGCCGCGTACTGCGTGCCGCCGAACTCGCGCCACGTGCTGGCGGTGAACTGCAGGCCGCCGTAGAAGCCGTTGCCGTTGTTGATCTTCCAGTTGTTCGTGCTCTCGCACTGGGCGACCCTGTCCCACGTGCTCTCGGGAGCGGCGTGCGCCATTCCCGCGCCGATGATCGGCATGGCTACGCCGACACCGGCGACACCGGCCGCGGCGATCAGACGCGTGGTCCTGCTGTGACTCCGACGACGATGACGCCCGGTTCCAGACAGCATTGCTGATCCTCTCCTACGCCTACGAGGTGAGCTGTCGGATTCGGGCCGGAGATCGATAGCCCGGCCACGTCCTTCGGACGTGGCTTCACCCCAAGCCGTCCCCGGCGCCCGATCGTTGCGATCGAGGCCGTTCGCGGCGGTTCACCTGTGGTTCCCCCGCTCCTGTCGTTTCGTGCTCGTCAGCCTCCCGACCGGCCGGCGACAGGATTCGGCGTACCGGCGATCGGGGTCCGTGTGGGATACGGACGATGGAACGCTAAGCAGGGTCCCGGGAAGATCACAAGTCCGTGCCGGATAGAAGTCGATTGTCGCAATTATGGTTGAGCGCAATGTAGATGGACCTTTACGCAAAGGACAGATGTTGGCGCTGAGTGGCCGAAGACCCCCGGCCGAGCGACGAAGCTCGCGAGCGAAACCCGGCCCGGTCGAGCAAGACACGGCCCACGGAGAACAGGCGTCACATCGACCCCAGTGGTAGAGGCCCCAGCATCGGCGCTTTGCCCCTCGACGCGACCTGTCGCACCTGCGATCACGGTGATTCACAGCACAGCGCCGACCGTCGCCGGTCGGCGCCGCACGGTCACCAAATGCGGTCCGTCAGTGCCGTCGCTGCCAACCCGCCCACGCGCTCGCGACCATCTCGGGAGTTTGCAGCCGGGCCTTCCAACCCAGTTCGCGCTCGATTCGCGCGGCGCTCGCCACGACCCGGGCGGGGTCGCCCGCCCGGCGCGGCTCGACCGTCGGTGCCACGTCGGACAGGCCGGTCACCTTTTGGATGAGGTCGACCATCGCGCGTACCGAAGTACCCTCGCCGCCCCCGACGTTGAGCACCAGGCGCGCGTCCGCGTCGCGCGCGAGCCGGCTCGCCGCGGCCACGTGCGCCTCGGCCAGGTCCACCACGTGGATGAAGTCGCGCACGCACGTGCCGTCCGCGGTGTCGTAGTCGTTGCCGAAGATCAGCGGCGCACGGTTCGCCTGAAGCTTCTCGAACACCATCGGCACGAGGTTGAACACACCCTCGTCCGCGAGCTCCGGCGCGCCCGCGCCCGCGACGTTGAAGTAGCGCAGCGCGGCGTACGAGAGCCCGTGCGCGCGCGCCGTGGCCCGAATCAGCCACTCGCCGACGAGCTTGCTCTCGCCGTACGGGTTGATCGGCGCGCACGGCGTCTGTTCGTCCACCAGATGGACGTCCGGCATGCCGTACACGGCGGCGCTGGAGCTGAACAGGAAACGGGTGACACCGGCCTCGACGGTGGCCGCGAGGAGCGTGCGCAGACCCTCGACGTTCTCCTCGTAGTAATAAAGGGGACGCACCACCGATTCCGGGACCTGCTTCTTGCCCGCGATGTGCACGACGCCGTCCACCGTGTGCGCGCGGAACGTCTCGTCCAGCAACGCCCGATCCAGGACGGAACCCACGACCAGCGGCACCCCCTCCGGCACCCGCTCGCGTGCGCCGGTGGACAGGTCGTCGAGCACGACGACACCTTCCCCGGCCGCGGTCAGCGCCCGCACGACATGCGTCCCGATGTACCCGGCACCGCCGGTGACAAGCCAGTTCATGCGGCAAACCCTATCCGGGTGCCGGGACGCCTCTCGGGAGTCGCCGATGCGGGCACGACGACCGTTATCATGCACGGGATCTCGCGAGTGGGGCGCAGGTATCGCCCACCAAGCGATCCGGTGTCGCGTTGCGACAGCCGCTGGCGAAAGGCATTGTGCGTGCGACGCGGATTCGGCATGGGACATCGGGGAACGCTCGCCGAGCGATTCTCCGGGCGAGAGAACAGCATCGGTCTTATTCGAGTGTTGCTTGCCACCGCGGTCGTGGTGGCACACGCGCGGATCCTCGGTGGCTTCGGCACCACCGAGTTCGGCAACGGATTCTCGGGCATGCAGGTCGGCCTGGGGCGGTTCGCCGTGTACGGCTTCTTCGTGCTGTCCGGCTTCCTGATCACCCGCAGCGGGATGCGCGCGACCACCGGGCGCTTCCTGTGGCACCGCATGCTGCGCATCCTGCCCGGCCTGTGGGTGTGCGTCCTGTTCGTCGCGTTCGTGGTGGCCCCCCTGCTCTACTGGCGGCAGCAGGGTTCGATCGACGGCTTCTGGAGCCACGACGAGGGCCCGTTGGAGTACGCGAAGGCCAACTGGTGGACGGGACTTCGGCAGTACGACGTCTCGGGCGTCCTGGCGACCGCGAAGAAGGAGGGCCACGCCTTCGACTCCGGCTTCGACGGAGCCCTGTGGTCGCTCGCCTACGAGATGGCCTGCTACCTGTTCGTCGCGGTGTTGGCCTGGGCGGGAATCCTGCGCCGGTCGCGCAAAATCCTGCTGCCCCTGACCGCGCTGCTGTGGGGCTGGATGATCCAGGACCTGTTGGACGCCCCCTCGTGGCGCGGACACCAGAGCCTGGACGGCGAGAACATCGACGTGCCGATCCTGAGCGAGTTCGTCGGCCCGCTGTTCAGTCAGTACCTCATCTACCTGACGTTCCTGTTCTGCCTCGGCATGCTCTTCCAGCTCTACCAGGAGCGCATCCCGATCAACGACGTGCTGGGCGTCGTGTCGATCGTGGTGATGATCGCCAGTATGCGCTACGGCGCCTTCTTCGTGATCGGTCTTCCCGCCTTCGCGTACGCGCTGATGTGGCTCGCCGTACGGCTGCCGCGCCAGTGCCACGTGGTCGGTCGCAAGCGCGACCTGTCGTACGGCATCTACATCTACGGCTTCGTCGTCCAGCAGGCCCTGGTGGTGCTCGGACACAATCGGCACGGGTTCGCCGCCTACCTGGGCCTGTCCCTCGTCGGCACGTTCGTGCTGGCGGCTGTCTCGTGGTACGCCGTCGAGAAGCAGGCGATGAAGCTCAAGGACTGGACGCCCGGTTGGTTTCGGCCGTGGCCCACGGACGCCGCGGGCGCGCCGGTGAAGGACGCGCCGGCCGAACCCGCGGAGGCGGTCGAGGCGACGCCGGTCTCGGTGAGCCCGACGACGCCTTCCACGGTTTCCGCGAACCGGAACTAGCGCTGTGGCCGGGGCCTTCGGGCCCCGGCCCCGACGCCGCGGGTCACCCCGTCTCGGCGTCGCCCTTGCGGGTGGGTTCCTTCCACGGCGGCGTGCCCAGCCGTTCGCACTTGTGCTTCGGCGCCCACGTGGGGCACTTGCCGTCGGCCTTTTGCAGGATGTGCGAGTTGTAGGTCAGGTTCGCCATGCTGCTTCCCTCGACCGGCATGAAGTCGTCGGCGATGGAGGACGCGACCGACCCGAACAGGAACAGCAGCGCACTGAGCGCGCCGATGGTCAACGGCATCCCCGGAGTCGTCCGCCAACGGGCCCCGCTGTGTGGCGGCGCGACGGGTCCGGCCGCCGGTGAGCGATGCCGGACGTGTCGCGTCCACAGTTCACGCAACCGACCGGCCGCGAGATGCGCGGACACTCCGGCGACCAACAGGAAGCAGTACATCAACTCGATGGACGTGCGCGGATACAGCTGTACCGCCTGATCCTGGAACATGTGCGACGAGAACCACAGGCGCATCAGCCACGAACTGCCCAGACACGCGACGAGCGCGAGCACCAGCGAGCGGCGCATGCCCAGGTAGAGCGCGAGCGCGAGGCCGACGAGCAGGATCAGCATGAAGACGCCGACGCCACCGAGTTCGCCCGGCGGGGGCCAGCCGCCCGCGTCACCGGGAGCGTCGCCGCGCCACATCAGGAAGTACGCGGGGTCGACCTTGGTGTCGAAGTAGAAGTACGCGTCCTTCTCGCCGCCCGCGCCGGCCAGCAGGTCCTTGAGGTACGAACCGCCGATGAGGGCGAACGGCACCAGGGTCGCGGCCGCGAAGGTCAGGGCGGCCTTGAGACCGCTTCGCCACGGCAGGACACACAGGCACGTCACGAGCACGCCGGCGGCCGACCACACGAACCAACCGGAATAGCTGATGAACAGGATGCCGAGGATCGCCCCGAACCCGGCTCCGACCAGCACCCGGTCACGCGGCTTCATCAGGGGGGTTCGGCGCAACACCTGGATGTACTTCGCGATGATCGGCACGAACACGACGAGCACGATCGTGGTGTAGGGCTTGATCGGCTCGTACAGCGGAATCGCACTGGTCACGCCGAGCGCGAGCGCCCACAGCGGCTGGAACCACAGGCGCCAGGCGAGATACGCGGCGGGCGCCATCAGCGCCATGATCACGATCTGCAGATCCTGGAGCGCGTACGACGTGTTGCCGTCGCGGAACACGTCCGCCCACACGGCGAGTACGTGTGGGAACAACGGTGGGTAGACGCCGGAAGGCAACGACTCCCCGCGGTTGATCGCGGCCGCCCAGTTCGCGAGCGTGCCCGCGTCGCCGTGGACGCCGTTGATCGGCCAGGGAGTTCCGCGCAGCCCCACGGCGGATCCGGCGGCGATGAAGCCGGACATCAGCCCGGCGACGACGGCACACGAGAAGCGGACCACCATGGCCTGCCAGGCCGGGCCGAACCGCCGGTAGGCGATCACCAGGGCCGCGATCACGACGATCCCGATGACGGCCACCCGCAACTGCAGCATCGCCAGCGCGCTGACCTGGCCGATCCGGTCGAGCGGGTTGACCCGGATGGTTCGGGCCCACTGGGCGAACACCACGGCGGTGAGGATCGCCACGCAAGCCTCCGCCGAGACCAGCAGCGGGCGTCGCCACCAGGGACCGGGCGACGGATCTCGCGCGGTGGCCGGCGGCGGAGTGTAGGTGGGGAGGGTGGGCGACGGGGCGGTCTCCACGGAGTTCTCCTTCGAGCCGGAGCGGAACAAGGTTCTGCCGGCCGCCCCGGTGGGATGGCACGCGGGCGGTCCGGCACAACCACATGCATGCTGAACACGTCCCGAGCGGATTCCGTCGGAACGTGACGTGTTTCGGGGCGCGGTCAGGCGCCGGCGGCGCCGAGCGATCGGGTGAAGGCATCGCACGTCGCGCGATCGGGCAGCAGACCGGAGCGCCGCGCCTGGTCGAGCGAGGGCGCCTTGGCGTCGCGGTCGGACAGCACCGGCTCGTCGTCGGTTTGCCAGTCGATGGCCAGATCCGGGTCCAGCGGGTGCACCGTGTGCTCGCGACCGGGAGCGTAGGTCGCCGAGCACATGTACACCAGGGTGGCGTCCTCGGACTGTGCGCAGAAACCGTGGCCGATGCCCTCGGACACGTACAGCGCCTTGCGTTCGACGTCGTCGAGCAGGACGCTCTCCCAGCGGCCGAACGTCGGCGAACCGACCCGCAGGTCGACGACCACGTCCAGCAACGCGCCCCGCACACAGGTCAAGTACTTGGCCTGGCCGGGCGGGACGTCGGCGAAGTGGACACCGCGCACGACACCGCGGGCGGACACCGAGAGGTTCGCCTGGCGCAGATCCAGCGGATGACCGACGGCCTCCGCGAGGTGGTCGAAGCGGTACCACTCGGTGAACATCCCGCGCGGGTCGCCGTGCAGGCGGGGCGTGATCTCCCAGACCCCGTCGATGGAGAGTGGACGGATATCCATGCGAGCGACGTCCTCAGCCGTTGTCGGGGATCGGGGCGATGCCCTCGCCGTATTCGAGCAAGTCCAAGAGGTACTTGCCGTAGCCGCTCTTGACCAAAGGGGTCGCGAGCGCGCGTACCTGCTCCTGATCGATGAAGCCGGCACGCCATGCCGCCTCCTCGATGCAACCGATCTTGAGACCTTGACGCTCCTCGATCACCCGCACGAACTCGGCCGCCTGGACGAGCGAACCGAACGTGCCGGTGTCGAGCCAGGCCGTGCCGCGATCGAGCAGCGTCACACTGAGTCGATCGGTGGCGAGGTAGGCGGCGATCACCTCGGTGATCTCCAACTCGCCGCGGGCACTGGGCTTGAGCCCCCGAGCGATCTCGACGACCTGATTGTCGAAGAAGTACAGCCCCGGCACCGCGTAGCGGGACTTGGGCCGTGCGGGCTTCTCCTCGATCGACAGGGCGCGTCCGGCGCTGTCGAACTCGATGACGCCGTACGCGCTCGGGTCGGCGACGGGGCACGCGAAGACGCGCGCGCCCTCGAGGTCGGTGTGCCCCCGCAGTTGCCGACCGAGACCGACGCCGTGAAAGATGTTGTCGCCCAGAACCAACATGGCGGGTTCGTCACCGATGAAGTCCGCGCCCAGCACGAATGCCTGCGCGATTCCGCCGGGGTTCTCCTGCGCCAGGTATTCCAAACGCAGACCGAGTTGCGATCCGTCGCCCAGGAGGCGTCGAAACTGCTCCTGATCATGTGGAGTGGTCACGACCAGGATCTCGCGAATGCCGGACATGATCAGGGTCGAGAGCGGATAGTAGATCATTGGCTTGTCGAAGACAGGCATGAGCTGCTTGGACACAGCCTGGGTCAGGGGCCACAAACGCGAACCCGTGCCGCCTGCGAGAAGAATGCCGCGCATGCCGCACACCCTATGCGCTGGGCGTGGGCAGCCGGTTGGCCACAACCCCCGTGTACACTCCCGTAACCATGAGGATCCTGGTCACCGGTGGAGCCGGTTTCATCGGCTCGCAGTTCGTACGTGGCCTTCTTGACCGTCCTGACGCGTCGGACGAAGTCACCGTTCTGGACAAGCTTACCTATTCGGGCAACGTCGCCAACCTGGCGGCCGTCGAGGCGAATGCCGCCTACTCGCTGGTTCACGGAGACATCTGTGACCACGAACTCGTCGACCAGGTGATGCCGGGCCACGACGTCGTCGTGCACTTCGCCGCGGAATCCCATGTCGACCGCTCGATCAACGGCGCGATGGATTTCGTGCAAACGAACGTGGTCGGCACCCAGGTGCTCCTGGACGCCGCGCGCAAGCACGCCGTCGGTCGCTTCGTGCACGTGTCCACCGACGAGGTGTACGGCTCGCTGGCCGAAGGGTCCTGGACCGAGGACTGGCCGCTGGCGCCCAACTCGCCCTACTCGGCGAGCAAGGCCGGCTCCGACCTGCTGGCCCTCGCGGCATGCCGCACGCACGGCATGGACGTCGTGGTCACGCGCTGCTCGAACAACTACGGGCCGCACCAGTATCCGGAGAAGATGATCCCGCTGTTCCTGACGAACCTGTTCGACGGCCACCACGTGCCGTTGTACGGGGACGGCGAGAACGTGCGCGACTGGCTGCACGTCGCCGACCACTGCGCCGGTATCGAGAAGGCCATGCGCCTGGGTCGGGCCGGCGAGATCTACCACATCGGCGGCGGCGTCGAGCTGACCAACAAGGAACTCACCGGCCTGCTGTTGGACGCGTGCGGCGCGGGCTGGGAGATGGTGCGCACCGTCGAGGACCGCAAGGGGCACGACCGGCGCTACTCGCTGTCGATCGCCAAGATCCAGGACGAACTCGGCTACGCTCCGGCCGTATCCTTCGAACAAGGATTGGCGGACACCGTGGCTTGGTACCGGTCGAACCGGTCCTGGTGGGAGCCGCTGAAGGCGCGTGGCTCCGGCGCCTGACCTGCGGCCGATGGTGGATGCGCTGCCGAACATCCGTTTCCGTCGCCCGATCACATAGGTGTATGAAGCCATGACAACGTTCGACATCATGCTGCCGTACTACGGTTCGGTTCCGCTGATGCAAGCCGCCGTGCGCAGCGTCCTGGCGCAGTCCGACCCCGACTGGCGCCTGACGGTGGTCGACGACGGCAAGGAGCCCGGCGTCCCCGAGTGGTTCGCCGGGCTGGGCGACGAGCGGGTGCGCTACCGGCGCAACGAGCGCAACCTCGGCGTCTCCGGCAACTACCGCAAGTGCGTGAGCCTGGTCGAGTTCGACCGGGTCGTGCTCATGGGCACCGACGACATCATGCTGCCGAACTACCTGGCCGCCGTGCGCCGGGCGATCTCGGTGGCACCCGACGCGGCGATGGTGCAGCCCGGCGTCGAGGTCATCGACGGCGACGGGAAGCCGGTCAAGACCCTCGTCGACGAGACCAAGCGTCGCGTGTACGCGCCCAAGGTCGACGGCTTCAAGGTCATGGCCGGTGAGGAACTGGCCGCGAGCCTGATCGGCGGGAACTGGCTGTACTTCCCGTCGATGTGCTGGCGCGCCGACGCGCTCGAGGCGGTGCCGTTCCGGGACGATCTCCAGGTCACCCAGGACCTCGCCCTGGTGCTCGACCTGCTGCTGCGCGACGAGCGCATGGTGGTCGCCGGCGAACTGTGCTTCCAATACCGTCGGCACGCCGCGAGCATCTCGTCGGCCCAGGCGTACAGCGGGGCCCGCTTCAACGAGGAACGCCGCTTCTTCCTGGAGACCGCCGAGGCGATGGAGGCGCGTGGCTGGCCGCGCGCGGCCAAGGTCGCGCGCCTGCACGTCGCGTCGCGCCTGCACGCGCTGACGCTGCTGCCCGGCGCGGTGAAGACCAAGCAGAAGGACAGCGTGTCGAAGATTTTCTCGCACGTCTTCGGCCCCGTGCGCCGCGCGCGCTGACCTGCGCGTCGACGCCCCACGCGGCGCCGGCGGACCCGGTCGACCGAACCCGACGGAAAGAGATCAAGCAGATGCCGCAACCTTTCGCCGACGAAGCCGCCGACGTCGCTTCCGCGGGAAGTGCTCGGGTGGCCGTGCTCGGCGGGACCGGGTTCATCGGCCGCCCCCTGTGCGCGGCGCTCACGGCACGCGGACATCACGTGTTGGCGATCGGTCGGCGTGAGCCGGCCGTCCCGGTGGCGGCGACCTTCGTTCCCTTCGACGTCTCGGACGCGGCTCCCGAGGCACTGGCGGCGCTGTTTCGCGAACACGGGGTGACCTGTGTGATCAACGCGGCCGGCGGCATGTGGGGATTGTCCGACGAGGAGATGGTCCACGCGAACGTCACGCTCGTGGACAACGTGCTCGCGGCGGCCTCGGCCCTGCGGCCCGCCCCGCGCGTGGTTCAGCTCGGAACCGTGCACGAGTACGGACTGACCCCGGTCGGCGTCGTCATGCGCGAGGACACGACGGCGCGGCCGGTCATGCCGTACGGCGAACTCAAGCTGCGCTGCACCGAGCGCATCGCGCGAGCCGTCGAGGCCGACGACCTGGACGCGATCGTGCTCAGGGTGGGCAACGTCGTCGGTGCCGGACAACCCGCGCACAGCCTGCTCGGCAACGTCGCGGACCGGCTGTCGGCGGGCGCGGGCGAGGGTGAGCCACTGCGGTTGACCTTCGCGACGCTGGGCGCACGGCGCGACTTCGTCGATCTCGACGACGTCGTGGACGCCGTGGTCACGGCCGCGGAATCGACGGCGCGCGGCGTCTTCAACGTCGGCGGGGGATCGGGCGTCGCCGCGCGCGACATGGTCCGGATGTTGGTGACGGCGAGCGGAGTGCCGGCCGAGGTGGTCGAGGAGTCCTCGACCGACGCCGCCCCGGGCGAGCAATGGCAGTGCTTGGACATCGGCAAGGCCGACGAGCTGTTGAAGTGGCGCCCCACGCGCTCCCTCGACCGGTCGATGGCCGCCCTGTGGGCAAGCCACTAGGACGAACCGCGGGCACCGACTCGCCGCCCACGCCGATCGGCCGCCGAAGGAACCGGCGAGTTCGTCCGTCCCGTACCGGGACCGGGGGACTCGCCGGTTCCTTCGTTCGTGTGCCTCAGGCCCGGCGGGCCTGCGCGACGCTGTCGAGGGGAACACCGAGCGGCGCCTCGCCCGGGCCGGACTCGGCGCCGGCGCCGTCGGCACGGAGCTTCGACGATCGCCTGCCGAGGGTGCGCAACAGCACCGCCATGATCAGCGCGGTGCCCAACGAGCCCGTGAGGTAGGCGACTTCGACCCGGACCTGGATCGAGCCGGGCGAGGCGGTCACGGCCACGAGTCCCGCGACGCCCACCACCCACGACCACATCTGGTGCCGGTGCGCTCCCTGCGCCATCAACGCTTGGCCCAATACGAGCGCGAGCATGTAGCACAGTGTGCCGGCGGAGAACCACGCGAAGTCGGCGGTGCCGAGCACCTCGGGTGAGCCGAACAGCGTCGGTACGAGCCACGGGCCGAGCACGGTGGCCACGAGTCCGCCGCTGAGGCCGAGCGCGGCCACGATGCCGCAACTGCGCAGCACCAGTTGGCGGAACATCTTGTGGTCGCCGGACGCGTGCGCGCCGGCCAGACCGGGGAGCAGCGAGGTCTGCAACGACGTGAAGACGAACAGCGGAACGCGGGCCAGCACGATCGCCGACAGCAGCGCGCTGACGAGTTCGACCTCGCCGGGTTCGAGGATCTTGACGTTGATGACCGCGATGTTGACGACGATCTGGGACAGCATCGTGGAGACGATCAGCAGTGCGAGGCCGCGATACATCGCCTTCCACGTGACCGTGGCGCCGGGCAACGCGTGTCGAAGCACCGGCCGCAGGGTCACCACCACCGACAGCAACGGCGCCACCATCAGGATCAGACTGAACATCAGCGCCGACTCGACGCCGAGCACCGCGAGCAGGATCGCGAAGACGATCCGCAGGCCGCCGTCGATCGCCAACTGGGCGCCGTACTCGCGGAACAGGCCGAGCCCGGCCAGGATTCCGCGGGTGACCGCGGTCGCGGCGAGCCCGATGAAGGCGCCCGCGAGGGCGAACAGCATCGATCGCTGTCCGCCGAAGAGCCGGTCCGAGATCGGGACGCCGGCCGCGGCGACCACGAGGAGGATCGCGAGCAGGATTCCGCCGGCGAGGATCGTGCCTCGGCGCAGGACCGGGGCGGCCCCCTCGCCGCCGATGTGCCGCGCCGCGACGATGCGGGTGATCTCCTGCTCGACGGGCGTGTAGAAGCCGTAGCCGACGGAGAAGGCGATGGTCCACAGAACGGAGACGTTCGCCATGCTGTCCGGCGACAACGTGTGCCCGGCGAGCGCGAGGTGCACGTAGGAGGCGGCACCCAGCACGACCACGCCGATGCCGACGCGGAGGGTACCCGGGGGAAGGGCGCGCACGGCGCGCGAGACCAGATTCACGATCACCGAACCGATGCGAAGTTGGAATGGACAGTGGGCGGTTCGACGCGGCCCGGGCCACCGGTCACGAGCGTTCGGATCCCCGCGTGGTCTGCGCCAACTCACTCTCGACGGCGGTCGACGTGGCGTCGTCCTCCTCGGGGGTGCGGGTGGCGTTGAGCAACTGTGCCTCGCTGATCGCGACGCTGCGGGCGAGGTCGGTGATCTTCTTCTCCAGCGAGCGGAACCTCATGTACGAATTCAAGGTCATGAAGGCGACCCCGACCACCAGGAGGTAGAGGATCAGGTCCGTACCGCGGCCGACGCCGACCTTGTTGGCGACCCACGTGGTGTCTTCCGGTCGCAGGACGGCGTACACGTTCGCGCCCACGAACAGCATGAAGGCGACGCGCTTCCAGGCCCGGGTGCCGACTTTGTCCCATTTGACAACGAACACGGCCAGCAGGCCGGCGGCGCCGGCGAGAAGCAGAATCTGGATCAACATACGGTCAGGCCCCGCTTCGGACAGTGCTGTGGCTGGACACCAAGCGCTCCCACTTGTCTGAGGGTGGAACAACGGGTTCGAGAGCGGTCCTCGACGGCGTGTGCGCGTCGAGGACCGCCGCTGCTACTTGTTCTTCTTGGCAAGCCACGGATGGTCGCCCGGAAGGCACTGCTTGTCCACGGCCCACTTGGGACACGTGCCGTCGGGCTTGGCCGTCATGTGCGCGAACCAGGAAAGTGTGCCCAGTCCGCGATCCTTGTACGAGTCCATGCTCGGCGGGGCCTGCGGCATGTACCGGTTGGCGGTGGCCGATCCTACCGAGGCGAAGAACAACAGCAAGGCACAGAAGGCGCCGATGAAGATCGGCATACCCGCGGCGCCCTTGACGCGCTCGGGCAGCAGTGCCCCCACGCGGCCGCCGGCCCGCACTCGATCGACGACCAGTTTCACCGCGAATCCGGTGATCAACAAGAACCCGTAGACCAGTTCTATGTTGGTGCGCGGCCACAGTTGTACGGCTTGGTCCTGATACATGTGCGACGCGAACCAAAAACGCATCAGGAACGTGCTCGCGATCGACAGAGCCACCACGATCACGAACGAGCGGCGCATGCCCAGTGCGAGGGCGACCGCCAGGCCGACGAAGATGAGCACGGCGAACAGGCCGACCCCGCCGAGTTCTTCGCGCATCGGCCACTCGCTCACCACGCCGGGGAGGTCGTGCCGCCACATCTCGAAGTAACCGGGATCGGTGTAGGCGTCGAAGTAGAAGTAGTCGTCCACGGCGGTCTTCGAACCCGTCAGCAGGTCGATCAGGTACGAACCGCACACGGCCACGGTCACGACGACCATCGCGCCGAGGTAGGCGAGCGCCTTCTTCGGGCCGCGCCGCCAGGGGAACACGAACAGGACGGCGCCGAGGATGCCCGCGGCAGACCAGACGAACCAGCCCGAGTAGGTGTCGAAGAGCAGCCCGATGGCGACACCCAGGCCCACCGCCCAGCCCAGCAACGGCCGCCACGGTGTCTCGGGCGCACGGCGCAGCATCCGGATGCCCTGGATCATCACCGGGAAGAACAACAGCAGTACGAGCGCCGAGTAGGGCTTGTACGGGTCCCAGACCGGCACGGTCGCCAGTACGCCGATGCCCAGCGCCCAGATCGGGCGCAGCAACATGCGCCACGCGAGATACGCGAGGGGGCCGGTGAAGGCCATGAACAGCAGTTCCATGGTCTTGAAGCCGTACGACGTGTTGCCGTCGTGGAAGGCGTCCGAGATCAATTCCAGGACCTTGGGCACCACCGGCGGATACAGACCGTTGTCGTCCGGTTGGCCCGCGGCCCAGTTCGCGAGATGCCCGGCGTCGCCCTGGTCCGCGTTGAACGGCCACGGCGTGTCGGACAACGCGACTCGGGCGCCGCCCGCCACGAGCCCGGTGGACAGGCCGGCGACGGCCGCACACGAGAGGCGGGTGGCCCACTCGCGCAGCAGCGGTCCCGCGAAGCGGTAGGCGGCGATCAGCAGCGCGACGAGCAGCAGGCCGATCAGGAAGAACCGCAGAAGCAATGCGGCGAGTCCGCTGACCTGGCCGATCCGATCCATCGGGTCGACCTTGACGAAGGTGCTCAACCCCAGGAAGAACAGAGCGGTCAGTATCGCGACGGCGCCTTCCGCGCCCACGAGCGCGGGCCGCATCCAACGCGGCCGGGGGGTCGACGCGTCGGCCGACGCGCCCGGTGTCGGCGGCACGGTGGCACGCTCGTCTGCCACGGCGGTCTCCACGAACTGGTCTCCTCTCACGCCGAAGCGTGTTCTGGCGATTGGAGCGGGGGTGCGCCGAGTCCGCCGGCGGCAGCTGCGCGAGGGACTGCTTTCGGGCGCGCGATCCGGGTGCCGCGCGAATCCCGGGAGTGGATGTCGGACGCGGTTGCCTCGACGTCGCCCCGCGACCTGCTGCGAACCGACGCCGACCCGGGCACCGTTTCGTCCGTCCCGAAGGCGAGCGAACCGAGATCACGCTCGGTGCGCACATCGTCACCGGAGCCACGCCCGAAACCCGGACGGTGAGCGCCCGTGACGTGTCTCAGCACGTCACCTCGCCGGGGGCGAGGGCGCTCGCGATGCGGATGCGGCACACGTGTTCGGCCATCCGCTCTGCGGCACGGGTCGGGGCGGTTCGAGAGATTCTCGACGGTCCGGGAGGCGGCGCCTGGCCGACGCGCCGCACCCTCACTGCCCGGTGTCGTCGCACGGACACCAAACGCTCCGGTGCGACGTAGTAATCTCGGGGGAGGCATCTTTCATGGCGGGACGAGCCTACTGGATGCAACCAGACCGCCGGCAGGCGCGTGTCACCAGTGGGGCGCGACGTTGTCAGGGCTGCTGCCGGTCGTTCCGACGATCCCCTGATGGCACGCGATGCAAAGGGCGAGTAAATTTACCCGCCTCTGCTGTTGCCCTTGATCGGTACTGCCGGCAGGGGCCACCTAGTCTCCTTGGAGCCTTCTGGTGCTCGACCTCAGCAACACCTGGGTTGTGATCCCGGTCTACAACGAGGAGCAGGTGATTGCCGGCGTCGTCGAGGAGGCCTCACAGGTCTTCCCGAACATCGTCTGCGTAGACGACGGCAGCCGCGACGGCTCCGCTCAGCAGGTCTTCGCGACCGCGGCCCATCTCATTCGTCACCCGGTGAACCTCGGCCAGGGCGCGGCCTTGCAAACGGGCTTCTCCTACGCCCTGTCCCAGCCGGGCTGCGAGTACATCGTCACGTTCGACGCCGACGGCCAGCACCGGGTCGAGGACGCGCAGGCGATGGTCGCCAAGGCGCAGGACGAGAACCTGGACGTCGTCCTGGGATCGCGCTTTTTGGAGAAGACCACCGACATCCCCAAGATGAAGCGGGTGGTCCTGCGGGTGGCGGCGGCGGTGAGCCCGACGTCGCGGCGACTTCACCTGACCGACGCGCACAACGGCCTGCGGGTGTTCACGGCGGGCGCCGCCGCGAAGCTGCAGATCACGATGAACGGCATGGCGCACGCCTCCGAGATCGTGAACTACCTGGCCCGCTCCGGCCTGCGCATCGCCGAGGCCCCGGTCCAGGTCCGCTACACGGACTATTCACGGGCCAAGGGTCAGTCGCTGATCAACGGAGTGAACATCCTGTTCGACATCTCGGTGCGCCAACGGGGAGCGTGAGGCCATGTGGATCCAGGTGCTGTTGCTCCTCGGAGCGGGCCTTCTCCTGACGCTTTTCGTACATCAATGGGACCGGGTTCACACGAGAGCCTGGAAACGCGTCGCCTTCATGCTGTTCGTGGGCGCGAACGTGTACGCCGTCCTGCGACCCCAGGACACCACGTGGGTCGCCAACAAACTGGGCGTCGGACGCGGCAGCGACCTGGTGTTGTACGGCCTCGTGGTCGGCGTCTCCTTCATGACGCTGAATACGTATATGAGATTTCGTTCGCTGGAAAAGAAGATCACGGATCTCGCGCGCAACGTGGCCATTCGCGAAGCGCAGATTCTCAACATGGGACACAGCCTCGATGCAAAGCCCGGTCTGCCGAGGGAGAACCCCGAAGCCCCGGACGCGGCGTCGGGCTCGACTCGACAATCGCAGCTTTGATCGCCACCTGATCGACGACGCGGGACGCCGGCTGCCCGGTGCGCGCGCGGCGTGATGGTCGTGGTTCGGATAGGAGCTTGGCTTCAGCATGGCAATGGATCGTTTTCCGAAGGTAAGCCGTCGCGCCGTTCTCGGTCTGTTCGGGACGGGGGCCGTCGTGGCAACCGCAGGAGGCGTCGCGGCGAGCCGCGGTGAATCCGAACCGGCGCCCGTGAAGGCGAAGCCTTCGGGACCTGTGAAACAGGCGGCGAACCCGGCTGTGTCCAAGGTGATCGCGGACGAGAACGCCCGCCAGGGCACCGAGGACTGGAAACACGGGAAGATCGGTCACGCGTCCAACGACACGGATCGCCAGTGCCAGGGCTACGCGTCCACCTCGACCGTCACCGCCGGACAGACGATCGACTTCTTCGTCACCGTCAACCCGGTACAGCGCTTCACGGTCTCGGTCTACCGCCTGGGCTACTACGGCGGCAAGGGCGCCCGCCTGCTGCTGAAGTCCCCCCAGATCGACGGGATAACCCAGGACAAGCCGAAGATCGACCCCAACCCGGACGCTCGCACGGTGTACTGCGAGTGGAAGAAGAGCTGGTCGCTGCAGATCCCCAAGGACTGGCTCTCGGGTGCCTACCTGGCCGTTCTCACCAACGAGAAGGGATTCCAGAACTACGTCTCGTTCACCGTCGCGGACCACCGCAAGGCAGACTTCTTGTGCATCCTGCCGTTCGCGACGTATCAGGCGTACAACCTCTATCCCATGGACGGGATTTCGGGGCAGAGCGTCTACTACGGCTACAACGCCTCGAAGAAGCTCGACCCGGACCTCAAGAGCACCCAGGTCTCCTTCGCCCGACCCAACGCCGGTGGCGGCACGACCAAGCTGATCGACCAGGAACTCATGTTCATCATGTGGGCCGAGATGCAGAAGTACGACGTCACCTACGTCTCCAGTTTCGACCTGCACGAGGGCCGGGTGGACCCGACCAAGTACAAGGTCCTGGTGATCCCCGGGCACGACGAGTACTGGTCGCAGGAAATGCGCAACGTGCTCGACAAGGGCAAGGAGAAGGGCGTGCACATCGCGTCCTTCGGAGCGAACCAGTGCTACTGGCGGGTGCGCCTGGAGCCCACGACGGCTTCGAAGGACCTGCGCCTGAGCGTCTACAAGGAGAAGCCGGACCCGCTCGCCGCGACGCGCGGCGCCGCCAAGCTGTGGCGTGACGTCGAGCAGCCCGAGCAGATGCTGTGGGGCTCGTGCTACGGCCAGATGGGCTACGGCGTGCCGACCGATCACCTGCCGCTCGTCGTGCGCGGCGCGAACCACTGGATGTGGTCGGGCGCGCACGTCAAGGACGGCGACAAGCTGGCGGGTGCGGTCCGCGGCGAGTCGGATCACCAGGTGACCGGCATGAAACTGCCGCCCTACACCGAGATGGCCGTGCTCTCCGACAGCTGGTTCACCAACACCGGGGGGTTGCACGACCGGCAACAGACGGTCCTGTACCGAGCCCCGTCCGGTGCGTGGGTGTTCAACGCGGGCACGTTCGGCTGGGCGGTGTACCTCGGCTGGGACACCGAACCGGCTCGCAAGATTCAACGCGTGACCGGCAACCTGTTCGCCAAGATGCTCCAGTCGTGATCGGGGCGACGGTCGTAGTCATCGCGTACGACGACCCCGACCACCTCCCCACCGCCGTGGCGTCCGCCCTCGCGCAGGGCGACGTGGTGGGTGAAGTGGTCGTCGTCGACGACGCGTCGACCGACGAGACCCCCCGCGTGGCCGACGCGCTCGCGGCCGACCCTCGGGTCCGGGTCGTCCACCGCACGGTCAACAGCGGTGGCTGCGGCACCCCGCGCAACGACGGCATCCTGGCCGCGCGCGGCGAGTGGGTGCTGTTCCTGGACAGCGACGACGTGCTGCCCGAGGGCGCGGTGACCGCGCTCGCCCGGGCCGCGCGGGCCGACGACGCCGACGTGGTGGCCGGCCTGGCCGTCCGACGCGAACTGCCCGAGGGCCGCGATGTGCCGTGGCAGCCAAGGTTGTTCGCCGAGCGGTCCACCCACGAGGGCATCGCCGAGCGGCCCGAGACGCTGTGGGACACGCTGTGCGTCAACAAGCTCTACCGACGCGCGTTCCTGGACCTGCACGACATCCGGTTCCCGGACGGCGCCGCGCACTACGAGGACTTCTCGTTCACCGCGCGCGTGTACGCGGCCGAGCCTCGGCTGTCGGTGATCCCCGACACGGTCTATCTCTGGCACGTGCGGCGCGGTGCGACGAACCCGTCGATCTCGCTGCGCCGGGACGGCATCCGCAACTGGCTCGACCGCGTCGAGGCGCACCGCTGCGTCGTCGACATCCTGCGGACCGCGGGGCACGAGGAGTTGGCCGAGGCCGCGCAGGCGAAGTTCCTCGGACACGACCTCGCGTTGTACCTGCGCGAGCTGCCGGTGCGCTCCGACGACTATCGCGAGCAGTGGTGGACGGCGGCGCGGACCTACCTGGCGGGCTTCGCGCCCGGCGCGTTCCGGCGGGCGCCGATGCCCGCGCGCTGGGCCGGTGCGCTCCTGTCGGCGGCCGAGCATCCGGTCGACGTGGTCCGACTGGCTCACCTCTCGGCGGCTCCGGCGCGGCTGCTGCCGCCCTACGCCGCCGACGCCGACGGGCAGCCCGTGTGGTCCGCGGATCGTCCCCTGAACCGCCTGGACGGTCTCACCGGGGCCGCTGCCGCCGACCTGCCGCTGTGCGTCGAGGGCACGCCCCGATTCACCCGCAGACTGGGCGCGCGCGTCGACCTGGACGTGCACGTCGTGGAACAGTACGGACTGCTCGCGCGGCACCGGCCGATCGCGCTGTCCGTCGAGGCCCGGCACCGGCTCGGCGACGAGGTGCGGCAGCTGGGATCCGCCCGCATGCGGCCCGTCGGCGACGGTTGGCGCGCGCACCTGGAGTTCGACCTCGGGGCACTCGCGCACGGCACGGCGATGAACACGTGGGATCTGTGGGCGACCGTGCGTTGTGGCGACACCGAGGCGATCACCACCCGGCTGCGCGCCGTGGGCGGCCCGGGGCGACGGGTGCGCTCCTCGCGTCACGGCGTGCTGCTCGTACAGCCCTACACCACCGCCAACGGCTCCTTGGCGCTGCGCGTGGCCGACGGCGTGGCGGGGGCGCGCCGCGTCCTGAACGGCCGCCTGGGACGGCACTGAGCCCTTCGCGCCCGAACCGAACCGCGCCCAAGCCCTGCGCGCCCGACGAGACGGCCCGCCCCCGACAACAGTGGGGGGCGGGCCGTCTCGTCGGGTCCGGGCCGACCCGTCAGCGGTCGATCTCCTCGAACAGCGCTTCCCAGCGGTCGAGCACCGACGGCAGCGCGTAGGGGCGCACGTGCTCGCGAGCGGCCTTGCCGAACGACCGACGCAACTGCTCGTCGTCCATCAGTGTGCGCAGCCCCCGGGCCAGCCCCGGCACGTCGCCGGGCGGGGCCAGGAATCCGGTCTCACCGTCGACCACCAGGTCGCGCACGCCGGCCGACAGGTCGAAGCTCACCGCCGGGACCCCGAACGCGGCGGCCTCGGCGAGGGCCATCGGACGGCCCTCCTTCTCGCTGCTCAGACCGAGGATGTCGATCTCCTCGTACAGCGAGGGCATGTCCGTGATCCGACCGCGGAAGACGACCCGGTCACCGAGCCCGAGTTCGGCCGCCTTGTTGCGCAGGAACTCCTCCTCGGGCCCGTCGCCCACCAGGTGCAGTTCCCAGTCCTGGTGCCCGTCCCGGGTGGCCGTCGCGAACGCGGTGATCAGCCGCTCGGTGCGCTTGATCGCCTCCAGGCGACCGACCGCGGCCACCCGACGCCTGCCCGCGTCGGCGACCGTGTCCGGGAAGAAGCTCAGCGGGTTGGGCATCACGCCGGCGTTGGGCAGCCGCAGCCGCACGAACTCGTCCGCGTCGCCCTGGCTCAGGAACACCGCCTTGTCCAGCTTGGGGTAGTGCCGCTGGATCAGACCCTTGTTCTCCGACGTCTTCGCCTGGAGGAAGGACTCGTGGTACTGCCCGATGCTCTTGAGATGCGGCCACGACAGGCTCAGGGTCCAGTCCGCCGCCCACGGCGAACCGAAGATCACGAAGCCGTCGGGCACCGCCGCGAAGCGCTCGGAGAGGCGGGCCCGAGCCTCCGAGCGCGCGGCCTTGCTGCGGCGCGCCTCCAGGTTGCGTGCCGGGCTCAGCCGCTCGCCTATCGACTTGGCGTGCCACGCGGGCGCCGACTGGTCCGGGTAGAGGTTGGTGTGCGTGTACGCCCGGTCCGGGTTGTACGGGAACGGGTCGGCGGACGTGCGGATGCCCACCACGTCCACCCGGTGCCCGCGCAGGCCCAGGCCCTGCGCGAGGGTGTGGATGACGCGTTGCGATCCACCCAGGGAATCGACGTCGATACCCACGAAGAAGATGTTGCGGGTGCGGCCGGCGCTCACTGCGAATCCTCACCGAAGAAGGCGTCCACCACGGTCTTGCTGGCGTGCCCCGTCTCGTACGAACAGAACATCTCGCGAAAGCGCGCGTAGCGCTCCGCGTACTCGGCACGGACGTCGTCGATGTCGGCCAAGGCGTCCGCGAGTTCGGACGTCTCCACCAGTATCGGCCCCGGGGCGATGTCCTCGAGCTCGTAGTACGTGCCGCGCGAACCGTGCTTGTAGGCCTGGTAGTCGTCGACGTACAGCAGGATCGGCCGGTTCAGGTTCGCGTAGTCGAACATCAACGACGAGTAGTCCGTGACCAACACGTCGGCCGCGAGCATCAGGTCGTTGATGTCGGCGAAGTCGGCGCCGTTGCGCACCACGTGCGCGAGGTCGCGGGGCACCTGGAAGCGGTCGTAGTAGTGCGCGCGCACGACCACGATCCAGTCGTCGTCGAGGCGCTCCACGAGCTCCTCCAGGTCGATCCTTATCGACGACCCGGAGCTGCGCTCGCCGTCGCGGAACGTCGGCGCGTACAGCAGCACGCGCGCACCCTCGGGAACCTCCAGCCGGGCGCGCACCTCGGCTGCCTTGGCCACCTGCTCCGGCTCGTCGCTGCGCACGAGGACGTCGTTGCGCGGATACCCCGAACGCACCAGCGGGCCCTTGTAGTTGTTGGCGTTGACGAAGGTTCGCTCGAACTCGGCGCTGGGCGACACGAGCAGGTCCCAGCGGTCCACCATGTGCTGGTGCTTCTCCCGGCCCGCCGCGGGTCCACTGCGCAGCGCCGGCACGTCGAAGCCGACGGTCTTCATCGTCTGGCCGTGCCAGGTCTGCAGGTAGTGGTTGCCCTTGCGCTTGCCGTATATCGACGGCAGGTTGTGGCTGTCGACCCAGTACTGTGCGCGCGCCATCGTGCGCACGTACTCCCAGCTGCCCCGGCGCACCAGCTTGACGCCCTCGGGGAACGACGACGTGTCGCCGTTGTGCGACCAGACCACGTCGATCGGTCGGCCCTGCCGAACGAGTTCCTCGTGGATGTAGCGGGGGTTGTCGAGGTAGCCCTTGCCCTCGACCGTCTCGAACAGGGCCAGGCCCTTGCGCACGGGCAACCGGCTGAGCGCCTGGTAGACGCTCGCCTTGTTCTCGTGGCTGTTGATCTTCTTGCGCACGGCCTTGACCCGGCGCTTGATCTGCCGCTGCACCGGGCCCAGGCGGCTGACCTCCTTGAACGCCCCGACGCGCGTCCACACGATCTGGAAGCGGCCTGCGTCCTTGGCCTCCACCTCGACCCGCAGCTCGTGCGTCTCGATCCGACGGTAGGTCATCGGCCGAGTGAGCGGCTTCAGGTCCAGCGGCGCCAGGAGCAGGTTGGTGTTGAGCTGCCCGGCGCGCTCCAGCGTCACGGTGGGGTGGCGGCGACCCTCGAAGCCGTTGACGCCGATGGGCACCTTGGCCAGGTCGAGCAGGACCTCCCCGACGAACTGGCCGTCGACGTCGGGAGCGAGCCGGAATCGGGTCTTGAGCGCGCTGCCGGTGGTGGCTAGGTTCAGCCGCGCGTCGGTGGCGTCGTGGCCCAGGACCCGACCCGGGTCGAACGTGCGTACGGTCAAGCGCAGTGCGGTGCCCTCGGGGCGCACGGACTCGACCTCGTGGCGCAGTATGGCCGCGTCGAAGGTCCGCTCGGTGAAGTGGCGCTCACCGACGTCGAGGAACATCCGCGCGAGGTCGGTCTCGGGAACGGAGTCGCCCCAGTAGGCATGGCCGTCGTCGTAGGACACGTGCCGCGGGGCCAGGCCGGGTCGGCTCAGCACGCGCGCGTGCTCGACGAGTTCGGCGAGCCGGCCCTCGCGCAACAGGTACAGGCAGATCCGCTCGTTGCTCGACAACTGGGCGTACGCCTCGTCGGCGAGCGTCACTAGATACGGCCTGGTGAGCGCGGCGAACTCCGCGACCCACTCGGCGGAACGCTGCGTCAGGTCGCCGAGGTAGAGCCGGAAGTCGTGGCGCAGGAACTTGACGTCCTTGGCGGTCTTGAGCGTCTCGGTACGGCCGATGCTCTCGATGAACTCGTCCACGAGACGGGCCACCGCCAACCGGTCCACCACGTTTTGCATCTTGTGGCGGCTGTTGGAGATGGACAGGTTCTCCGTCTCCGCGGCCAGGTACCAGCGGTAGACCACCCACGGCACCACGGCGAAGGACTTGGCCAGGCAGAACGCCCGGGCGGAGAAGAGGTGGTCCTCGTAGTGGATGCCCTCGGGGAAGCGCAGCTCGTGCCGGTCGACGAACTCCTTGCGGTACATCTTGTTCGTCGACAGCGCGTCGAAGAGCATCTCGGGCTTGTCCTGGATCCCGGCGACGACCTCGCGCTCCGCGAACAGATGCGGGTACCACAGGCCGGTCTTGCCGGTGGCCTCGAAGATCCGCTCGACCTCGCCCGTGACGAAGTCCGCGCCGGTGTCCTCCAGGTTGAGCAGCAGGCTCTTGCACGCGTGCGGCGGCAACTCGTCGTCACTGTCGAGGAACATCAGGTAGGGGGCGCGGGCGACCTCGATGCCCTTGTTGCGCGGGCCGCTGCAACCACCGCTGTTGTGCTCCAGGCACACGTAGCGCACGCGTGGATCCTCGGCCGCCAGTCGAGCCGCCACCTCGGGAGTGTCGTCGGTCGAGCAGTCGTCCGCGATGATCACTTCGAGGTTGTGCAACGTCTGGTCGAGCACGGACCGTACCGCTCGCGGCAGTCGGTCTGCGTCGTTGTAGACGATGACGACCACGCTCACGTCGGGCGTGGAGGACACGGTCATGCGGATGCCTCCAGGTTCTGCGGACGGCGCGGATCGCGGCCTCGAACGCTTCCCCGGCCGGTTCCGTGCGATGGCGGCCTCGATGGAAGCGAGTGTTCACTCCCCGCACGCCCCCACACGAGCCGCGCCGATCCTAACCAACCGGCAGATCGTCGTGCGAACGGCATGCAGGCAACCTTCACTTGTCCTTGTCGGAAACGACGTATGGACGACCCTTCATGGTTGCACCCGGAAACGGACTTTTCTCGCGACGGGAGAGGGGTCGGCTGGTGTTCGTCGGTTCCCCGAGATCGGCTAACCTGTCTCGTTGTTTCACCCGGGGCCTTCGCCCCGCACACCTATACATCGGCGTTGCTGCGGCGACCGCTCATAAGGAGTGATGGCGCCTGTCCACGGCACTGGTCATCACGGCGCCCGACTCGTCCACTTCCACGGCGCGACACGATCCGACGCCGTTGCTCGCGGACCTCGCCGTTCTCTCCCGGCCCGTGCCCGAGATCGAGGTGGTCGCGGTCGTCGAGATCGGCGGCCGCCTCGGCGCGAGCACCGACCGTGTCACGTTGGTGGACTCCCGATTCGTCGGCCACCGACACGCCTTGCGGCTCGTCGTCGCGGACACCCGCTTTCCCGCCGCCCACGTACCCGGTGTGCTCGCCGTCGAGGGCGAGGCCCGCGAAGCAGCGGCCCGCGCCCTGGCCGAGTTGGGGCCGGTCCCGGCGGACGCCTGTGTACCCGACCTGATCGCCGAACGCCTGCTCGCCGCCGGCACGTCCGTGCGCGAGGTGCCGCTCGGTGAACTGGTCGCCGAGGTCGCCCGCGACGACGCCGAGCGCGAGCGGGCGAGCGCCGCCGCGGCCGCGGTCGACGACGAGCGGATCCGGCTGGTCTCGGCGGTCAAGGCCAGGGACGGCTTCTTCACCACCTTCGCGGTCAGCACGTGGTCGCGTTACCTCGCGCGCTGGTGTGCCCGCCGCGGGTTCACTCCCAACCAGGTCACCGTCGCGTCGCTGATCGTCGCGCTCGCCGCGGCCGCCGGCGCCGCCACCGGGACCCGGGCCGGTTACATCGGCGCGGCGCTCGGGCTCTACTTCTCCTTCGTCCTGGACTGCACGGACGGGCAGCTCGCGCGCTACGCGGTGAGCTACTCGCGGATCGGGTCGTGGCTGGACGCGACGTTCGACCGCGCGAAGGAGTACGCGGTCTACGCCGGCCTCGCGCTCGGCGCGGCCCGGCACGACGACGACGTGTGGACCCTCGCGTTGGTCGCGATGGTGGTCATGACGACCCGGCACATCGTGGACTTCTCGTTCAACGAGACCCGGCGCGGCATCGGCGGGGGAGACGACGAGGCCGCCGACGGCGGCGCCGGCGCCAAGCTGTCCGGCAAACTCAACAACGTCGGCTGGACCGTGTGGGCCCGCCGGATGATCATCCTGCCGATCGGCGAGCGCTGGGCGCTGATCGCGGTGCTCACCGCGACCACGACGCCGCGGATCACCTTCGTCGTGCTGATCGTGGGCTGCGTGCTCGCCGCGTGCTACACCACGCTCGGGCGCGTTCTGCGCTCGCTGCCGCGGCGCGCGCCCTCGGTCGCCCAGGTCGGGGAGCACCTCGCCGCGCTCACCGACAGCGGGCCGCTCGCCGAGCTGATCGGCCGGTTGCGGCTGCGCGTCCCCGCCCCGGGC
>NZ_WWJX01000822.1 GCF_009865215.1 Streptomyces sp. SID3343
GCGGGCTTGATGTCGCGGTGGATGATGCCGTTGCGGTGGCTGTATTCCAGGGCCTGGAGCACGCCTGCGGTCATTTCGAGCGCCCGCTCGGGCAGCAGTCGACGGCCCGAGTGCAGCAACTCGCGCAACGTCGAGCCGTCCACGTACTCCATCACGATGTACGGGATCGACAGGCCGTCGATGTAGTCCTCGCACCTGGACTGGACCAAGGGCACCGCGCCGGCCCACGGGGGAGTGGGCCCGGTCCGCTGGCCGGTGACCAGGCTCCTGGCAGCCGCCGACCTGGTCGACGTGTACCGCCACGAACACCGCAACCCCGAGCGCGACCCCGCCGGCACCTGGCCCGTCGTGGACCCCGCCCGCCCCCAGGACCGCGTCGACGCCCTGCACATCCTCGGTCCGCTCGACGTCGAGGAGGTCCACCACCTGGTCCTCGGCTGGCCCAAGCCCGTCCCGGACACCGCCGCCAACCGCTGGCCCTCCGACCACGCCGCCGTCGTCGCGACCTTCTCCGTACCGGCCTGACGCGCCCTCCGTTCGACCCGCCCCCTCGCCCTTCGAAAGGCCAACCATGACCTCGCTCGACCGCCGCACGTTCGTGGGCGCCGCCGCAGCCGCGACCGCGGCGACCGCCGCAGGCCTCCCGACCGGACAGGCCCACGCCGCCGAACCCGCCGAGCCCGGAGCCCCGGTCGCCGCCACCGGTCGCCCCGCCGGCCCCGGCAGCATCAAGGACGTCCGCCACGTGGTGATCCTGATGCAGGAGAACCGCAGCTTCGACCACTACTTCGGCGCGCTCGCCGGCGTTCGCGGCTTCGGCGACCGCCAAGCCCTCGTCATGCCCAACGGCGACGACGTCTTTCGCCAGCCCGACCCCGGCCGCGCCGACGGCGGCTACCTCCTGCCGTACCGGATGGACTCGACCAAGTACAACGCGCAGAACGCCGGCGGCCTGCCGCACGACTGGGCCACCGGGCACACCGCCGTCAACAACGGCGCGCAGAACCGGTGGATCGCGGCCAAGGGCGAGCGGGCCATGGGCTACTTCAACCGCGAGGACATCCCGTACCAGTACGCGCTCGCCGACGCGTTCACCGTGTGCGACTCCTACTTCACCTCGCTCAACGGACCCACCGACCCCAACCGGCTCTACCTGTGGTCCGGCACCGCCGGCCCCGGACGCGACGGCACGACCGGCCCGTGGACCGACAACACCCCGGTGACCGACAACCCCGTCGCCGACTGGACCACCTACGCCGAGCGCCTCCACAACGCGGGCGTGAGCTGGCGCGTCTACCACAACCCGAGCAAGGACGAGCGCTACGGCGACTACGACGACAACGGCCTGTCGTACTTTCGCCAGTTCCACGCGTTCGCCAAGGACGACCCGCGCTACGTCAACGCGATGACCAAGTGGGACCTGAGCGCGTTCGACGCGCACTGCAAGGACGGCACCCTGCCGACCGTCTCGTGGCTGGTCGCGCCCTACCTGTTCTGCGAGCATCCCGACGCCGGACCCAACTACGGCGCGCACTGGGTCGACACCGCGATGCGGTCGATGTTCGCCAACCCCGAGGTGTGGAAGCACACCGTGTTCCTGCTCATGTACGACGAGAACGACGGCTACTTCGACCACGTGATCCCGCCGCAGCCCGAGCCCGGCACCCCCGAGGAGTTCGTCGGGGGCCGACCGATCGGCCTCGGCACGCGCGTACCGCTGTGGATCGCCTCACCGTGGTCGCGCGGCGGCTACGTCAACTCGCAGGTCGCCGACCACACGTCGGTACTGCGCTTCCTGGAGGTGGTCACCGGCGTCCGCGAACCCAACATCTCCGCATGGCGCCGATCGGTGTGCGGCGACCTCACGTCGTGCTTCGACTTCACCCGGCCCGACTACTCGATCCCCACGCTGCCCGACACCAACGCGCTGATCGCCAAGGCCGACGCCGCCAAGGCCCTGCCGGGCGTCAGGCTGCCCGACGTCGGCAAGCAGGAGATCCCCGTCCAGGAACCCGGCTTTCGCCCGCACCGCCCGCTGCCCTACCGCCCGTGGGCCGAGGCCACGGTGAACCGCGACAGCGGCAAGGTCGTGTGCACACTGACCAACAACGGCTCCGTCACCTACCACTTCACCGTCTTCCCCAACATCGCCATGCCGTTCGCGGGCACCCCGTTCACGGTGCCGGCCGGCAGGACGGCGACCTACACATGGGACGCGTCGACCACCGACGGCCTCTACGACTTCAGCGTCCACGGCGCCGACGGCTTCGTCCGCCGCTTCGCCGGCAGCGTGGTGCGCGCGGGGCAGCGCGACATACCCGTGCCGTCGGTCGGCGCCGAGCTGCGCGGTCGCAAACCCGCCGAGACCAAGCTCGACCTGCGCCTGAGCAACGACGGCGACACGCCCGTACGGTTCACCATCACGCCCAACGACTTCGGCGGCAGCCCGCGCACCCAGTGGCTCCAGGCACACGACCGCGACCGCGCCGAGTGGCCCGCCGACGCGCACGGCCGCTACGACGTCACGATCACCGCCGCGGACGGCTACACGCGCCGCTACGCCGGGACCGTACACCCGCAAACCCGCTGACCGATCCACCGTCCGGCGCTCCGCTCACCATCTGCTCGGGGATGGAGCGCCGGCCGGTTCCGCTCGCGCTCAGGCGTCGAAGGCGGTGTCGCGGGCGACCTTCTCCCACGTGGCGATCTCGGCGCGGACGGCGTCGAGATGGCCCACCACCGCGTCGACCGCGTCGTCGCCCAGCGGCAGGCGCAGCGGAGTGACCTCGGCATCCAGCGCGGCCACGATCGCGGCGGCGGCCTTGGCCGGGTCGCCGGGCTGTAGGCCGTCGCCCGCCGCGACCATCCGCCGGGTCGCGCCCACCGTGTCGGCGTAGGCGTCGATCTCCGTGCTCGCGCTCGCGCCGCCGAACAGAGCGGTACGGAACGCGCCGGGCTCGACCACGAGCACCTTGATACCGAAGGCCGCGCCCTCGTCGGCGAGCGCTTCGGAGAAGCCCTCCAAGGCGAACTTGGTCGCGCTGTACGCCGAGAAGCCCGCGAACGACATCTGCCCGCCCATGCTGCTGAACTGCACGATCGCGCCGGAGCGGCGGGCACGCATGTGTGGCAGCACGGCGCGCGTCAGCGCGGCCGGCCCGAACACGTGCACCTCGAACAGGGAACGCAACTCGGCGTCGGTGGTCTCCTCGACGGCGCCCACGTGGGTTCGGCCCGCGGCGTTGACCAGGACGTCGACGCGCCCGTGGGCGGCGATCACCGCGTCGACCGCGGCCGTGATCCCGGCGGTGTCGGTGACATCCAACCGCACCGCCTCGACGCGTCCCGGATGCGCGGCCACCACGTCGGCCAACGTCTCGGTCCGGCGGGCGGTCGCCACCACGGTGTCGCCGGCGGCGACGGCCGCCTCCGTCAGCGCCCGCCCGAAGCCGCTGTTCGCACCGGTGATCAGCCAGATCCTGCGCATGGAAGCCCCCTCGTCGTCGTCCCCGTCGGTGCGGCGGGGCCGTGGCCACCAGGCTGCCGGGAACAGAGCGTGACGGTCCAAGACCTGGGCCGATAACCGTTGGCTATCACACCGCCCCATATCCAAACGGATATACAGCGCCTGTGAATCGGCATTTGTAGTCATGTCCGATGGGGACCAGGATCCACCCTTAACGCGTAGTGAACACCGGCCGTCGTAGTGGCTCCCCGCCGCGAACGCCGCGACCACCCGAGCGAAGTGACAGGTCACCGCATGAGCAATTCACCCCGGGACGACAGCGAAAAGAGCAAGGACGGCGGTGAAAACGCCGCGGGCAGGACAGCCATCGCGACGCTGGCCGGCACCACGCTCGAATGGTACGACTTCTTCCTGTACGGCACCGCGGCCGCGCTTATCTTCGACAAGCAGTTCTTTCCGTCGCTCAGCCCGGCGGCGGGAACACTGGCGTCGTTCGCGACCCTGGCCGTCGGATTCGTCGCCCGACCGCTCGGCGGACTGGTCTTCGGGCATTTCGGCGACCGCATCGGACGAAAAGCGACCCTGGTGGTCTCGCTCGTCATGATGGGGGTGGGGTCGACTCTCATCGGCGCCATTCCCAATTACGACGCGATCGGTTTCTGGGCTCCGGTACTGCTCGTCCTGCTGCGCATCATCCAGGGCATCGGCCTCGGCGGCGAGGGCGCGGGCGCGACGCTGATGTCGATGGAGCACGCCCCGGCGGGCAAGCGCAACCTGTACGCGGGGTTCCCCCAGATGGGCACTCCGGCAGGCCTGATCCTCGCCAACATGATCTTCCTCGCCACCAGCAAGCTCATGGGTGACCACGCCTTCACGTCATGGGGTTGGCGCATCCCGTTCCTGCTGAGTTTCGTGCTCGTCGCGGTGGGTCTCGTGATTCGGCTCCGCGTCACCGAATCCCCTTCCTTCGACAAGGCGCGCACACAGGACAACGTCGTCAAGTTTCCGTTGGCGGAATCGCTCAAGGTCGGATTCCCCCGCCTGGGCCTGACCCTTCTCGCGGTGGTCGCGAATTCCGCGGTCGCCTACGTATTCATGGTTTTCACGCTGTCGTACGGCACCAAGCACCTCGGCTACGACAAGCAATTCCTGATTTTGAGCGTGACCGGCGCCGCCGTCCTGTGGTTCGCGTCCATTCCGCTGTGGACCCGGTTCGCCGATCGGTACGGCAGGCGCACGATGTTCATCGGCGGCTCCGCCGCGATCCTCGCGTGGTGCTTCGCCTTCTTCCCGCTGCTCAACACGGGCAATTCCGCCCTCGCGATCGTGGCCCTGGGGGGCATGGGACTGATCATTCCGGTGACGCACTGTGTACAGGGTGCCATCATCGCGGACACGTTCCCGGTCCACGTCCGCTACTCGGGCTCGTCCCTGATCCTCCAGCTCGGCGCGGTCCTCGGCGGCGGCCTGGCCCCCACGATCTCCACCGCGCTCCTGAACTCGGGCGGCAGCTCGACCGGCGTGACGTGGTACCTGGCCGGCATGTGCACCCTCAGCCTGATCGGCGCCGTCGCCCTCTTCCGCCTGGTCCCCGAAACCAGCCCGGAACCGGCCACGCCCGCGGCCCCCGTCAAGGCCCGTATCGCCTAGCTCACGCCGCCTGGCTCACGCCGCCTTCTCCGTCTCCTACCGACCCGGTCCTACCGACCCGGTCACGCCGGGCCCGATGCACCATCGGGCCCGGCGTCTCTGTGCCACGACTTCCCCGGTAACCGGCAACCGGTAACCTCGCCCCGAGGAGCACCGGAAGGGCAGCGCCCGACCCGCGCGAACCCGACGCCGCGAGGCGCGCATCGGTCGCGGGATCGACCTCACGTTCCTCCGCGTCCATGCGTCTGCCTCGTGAAGACGCAACGACCAAGCGTCAGAGGAGAGTTCGTCACCATGAAGACACGCCACGCGATCGTCGACACCGCGCTCGGCGAGCTGACGGTGGTGGCCTCGGGAGAGGCCGTGGTGGGCCTGTACTTCCCGCAGCACTGGTACATGCCCGCCGAGGAGGCCTTGGGCCCGAGGGTCGAGATCCGCGACGACGCCCTGCTCGCCGCGACGGCCGCCCAGTTGGTCGAGTACCTCGCCGGTGACCGCACTTCGTTCGACGTGCCGACGGCCACCGACGGCGATCCGTTCCAGGAGCGTGTGTGGGCCATGCTCCGGGAAATCCCGTTCGGCGAGACCACGACTTACGGCACGCTCGCCGAGCGACTGGGCAACAAGGCGTTGGCCCAGTCGGTGGGGCAGGCGGTCGGGCACAACCCGATCTCCATCATCGTGGCCTGCCACCGCGTGGTGGGCAGCGACGGGAGGCTCACCGGTTTCGCCGGCGGGCTGGAGCGCAAGCGGCGGCTGCTGGAACTCGAGGAATCCGAGGCCGCGAAGACGGCCAGACTGTTCTGAGTCGCGGACACGGGCGACGGCCCGGACCCGCCGGTGAGGATCGCGCACCGCGAGGCCGTCCGCGCCGGTCGCGCCGTCGGCACGGCGTGCGCGACCACCCGCTACCGGTCGTGCCGCCGTGCCATCGCGTACTCCGCACCGGCGGCCCCTTGGGCGGTTACCCGGGCGGCCTTTCGGTCGAGGCCACACTCCCGGCCCCGGAATCGACGGCCCGACCGGCGGCGCGGTCGTCCCCGAACGAGAAGCGGCGCCCCCGCGGGGGCGAAGGAGTCTCGGGCACGTCAGGAGCGGGCACGTCAGGAGCGGGGACGTGTCCCGCCGGGCCGCTTGGTGCCCTTGCCCTTGGCCTTGTTCTTCGCGGCCTTCGTGGTCGTCGTCTCCTTGGCCGTCGTGCCGTTCTCCTTCTCCTTGTTCTTCTCCTTGATCCGGACGGTCTCCTTGCGGACCTCGACCTGCGTGGCCCGCTCTCGCCGGAGCCAGTCGGGGTGTTCCGCCTTGAGCGCGTCGATCTGTTCGGTCGTGAGCGGATCGGTGATCCCGCCGCGGGCGAGGCCCGCGATGGAGATGCCGAGCTTGGCCGCGACGACCGGGCGCGGATGCGGACCGACACGCCGCAGCTCCAGCAGCCATGCGGGCGGGTCGGTCTGGAGCGCAGCGAGTTCGTCGCGGGAGACGACACCCTCTTGGAACTCGGCGGGGGTGGCCTCGAGGAACACACCCAGCTTCTTCGCCGCGGTCGCGGGCTTCATCGTCTGGATGGACTTGTGCGACGTCATGAGGCAAGAGTATCGAGCGCGGACGCCGCCTTCGATCACCGGCCGGTAACCTGACCCGGTGACAGGCACGCAACCATCCCCCACGTTCCGGCTCGCCTACGTTCCCGGGGTGACACCCGCGAAATGGGTCCGCATCTGGGAAGAGCGCCTGCCCGATGTCCCCCTCACCCTGGTCGCCACCCCCGCCGCCGAAGCGCCCGTCGTGCTGCGCGGCGGCGGCGCCGATGCGGCCCTGCTCCGGTTGCCGGTCGACGGGGCGGACCTCAGCGCGATCCCTCTGTACGCCGAGACCACCGTCGTCGTGCTTCCCAAGGAACACGACCTGACCGCCCTCGAAGAGGTGTCCGTCGAAGACCTGAGCGACACGCTCGTCCTGCACCCGCTCGACGACACGCTCGACTGGGAACGTCCGCCCGGACTGCCCGCGAAGCAGCGGCCCGCGACCACCGGCGACGCGATCGAACTCGTCGCGGCCGGCGTCGGGCTCCTGGTCCTGCCGCAGTCGCTCGCGCGCCTGCACCACCGCAAGGACCTCACCTACCGGCCGATGCCGGAGGCCCTCCAGTCACGAGTCGCGCTGTCGTGGCCCCAGGACGCCACCACCGACCTGGTGGAGGAGTTCATCGGCATCGTCCGCGGCCGAACGGTCAACAGCTCCCGAGGGCGTGCGCCCACCCCGCCGCAACCCAAGAAGGACAAGCGCCCCGACACCTCCGGCGCCCGGCGCAAGCCCACCGCCGGCACGTCGGGTCGACCCGCGCGAAACACCTCGGGCGCCCCCAAGCGCGCCAAGGGCGGCAAGCCCCGCCGCCGGCCGTAGCGCGGCCGGCGGCCCGGACCGAAACGACGGCGACCGGTCGAAATGTGAGCGGTCGAAACGTGACAGGTCGACACGTGACGCCTGTCGGTGAATGCGAACAACCGTCACCCGGGCAGCGACGGATGGGCTCTCGCGTTCTACTCTTCCTGGATGAGCGATGCTGCGCTTTCGGCGCGTGAGACGCAGACCGAAGAGTCGATAAGGACGGTCGTCGTGGGCAACGCGCGTATCCTCGCGCGCCGCGACGACCTCCCCGGTGATGCGATCGGTGGGGCCTCCGTTCGCGGACGATCCCGGGACCGACGCCGGTTGGCCGGTCGACTCCCGTTCGATCCACAGGACTTCGACCCACAGGACTTCGACCCACCTCGCCGGGAGCAGGTGGGCCGGTCCGTCCCGGCCCGCACATCCACCGCCGCCCACCTTTGCCTCGGGACGTCGTCATGAACGCGGAGCGCGAGCCGACCCCACCCGCAGCCCGCCCCGGCGACGAGCACCGACGCGATGCGGCACCCGTCGACGCCGAGCCCCGTGCCGAATCGCCGCCGAGCGAGATCGGGCGCCGCGGTGCCGGCGCGGCGGTGCCGGCCTTGTCCTCGGAAGTCGTCGAGGCAGCCCTGTACCGGGCCGCCGCAGAAGACCTCGCCGCACAGGCGACCGCGTACATCCTCACCGAGGAAGGCTCGTTCGTACGTCGGGCCGAGTTGTACGCGATGTGTCTGGACTGGTCCGACGACGGTCGTCTCGCGTGGGTGCGTTGGCGCACGCTGCGCGAACTGGTCACCGGGCCGAACTCGGCGTATCCGCACGGGCCACTGCGCACGGTGCTCCTGCTGTGCTGTTCGCTGCACGACGACGGCCCCGCGCCGCTGTCACAACTCGCGTCGCTCGACTCGACCACCGCACGCGTCGTCGCGCGCGGCATCCACATCGCGACGGGCGCGCTGCCCCTGGAACAGGCGTTGGGCCACGCCCCGTAGGACCCGAGGGGCGTGGGTCGGCGACCGGAGCGATTCCGAACCCGACCCCGAACCCGCCCGCCCGCAGTCGCGGATCGCCGGGAGCGGGAGCCGCGCGGACGCCCGCCCCCGGCGATGCGCCCGCCGGCCGTCGGCCCTCGGGCGACATGCCACGCCACTCGGTGCGGCGAATTCGACCGGGCCGAGTCGCATCGGCTAGAACGACCCGCCTCCGGTCGCCTCCGGCGGGGCGGCGGTGGCGCCGGGCACGGCCCGCCGCCGATCACGACGCGTTCCTCAGTTCACCGACCGCGGCGGTGCGTCGAGGAGTTCGCGGCGTACACCGTCGATGAACAGCCGCACGCCGTAGTCGAAGCGCTCGGCCGGATCGGCGTCGAACGCCTCCGTCAGGGCGGTGCGCGCGTAGCGGGAGTCCGGTCGCCCCGACAACGCGTCCTTCCGGGCCTGCCAGACACCCGCCGCGGACAACTGGGCCTGTGCCTGTTCCTCGATGGTGTGGCCCAACACGTAGTGGCCGAGGGCGAAGGCGACCCAGCCGGCCCGGGCGGCCGGGAACTCGGCGGCCTGAAGAATCTCGAAGATCGCGTCTTCGATCAACCGCGTGTTGGGGCCGGTCACGTACGTACCGGCCACCACCCGGGCGCCGTCGCGATGGGACAACAGCGCGGCCCGCATCCGTCCGGCCAGGAAGCTCAGTTGCTCGTCCCAGGGCCGGGCCGGCAAGGGCGCGGCGACCGCTTCCAGCAGTCGGTCGGCCATCGCGTCGAGGAGCGCTTCCTTGCTCGGGAAGTGCCGGTACAGCGCCGGTCCCCGGACGTTGAGCGCCAGGCCGAGCTTACGGGTGGTCAGCCCGTCGAGTCCCTCGGAGTCCAAAAGCGCGATCGCTCCGTCCACCACGTCCGCCCGTCGCAACAAGCTCCGCACACTCCTCTTGTCGGTGGTCGCCCAGCTCGGCGTTCGCCCGGTTCGGTGTCGGCCCGGTTCGGTGTTGGCCCAGTTCGGTGTCGGCCCGGTTCGGGGTTCGCTCAGCTTAGCGTTGCTGTTATCGCTGTTCACTGTTAGCGTCGTTCACGGTTACCAGCGCTAACATCGGCGAACCCGCTCAGCGGGATCGGCGACGTCGCAGGCCGATTCGGCCGCGCCTGAACGCGTCGCGGCCGAATTCGCCCGCCGACGCCACCGCGCGAGAAGCGGGGTGGGGGAGGGCGACCGGGGCCTGCCGACACACACGCCACCCGACGCCGACGAAGGGAACAGGTGAGATGACCAAGCGACAGGTGTCGCCGACGCGACGACTGCTGCGGGCAGAGGTGTTGCGCCGTGAACAGCGCTCGGAGCACGTCGCAACGGTCACCGTCGGGGGACCGGACCTCGCCGACTTCGACGGCATGGGCGCCGACCAGTGGGTACGGCTGTTCTTCCGCCGGGAAGGCCAGGCCCGGCTGCGGATGCCCACCTGGTCGGGCACCGGAGCCCTGCTGCAACTGCTGACCATGGACACTCAGACGAGGCCGTGGGTACGCAGCTATTCCGTACGCTCCTTTCGCGCCGCAGATCTCGAACTCGACATCGAAGTCGCGGTGCACGGCGGGCAATCACCCGGATCGCGCTTCGGCCTGAACGCTCGACCGGGCGACGAGGTGGCGATCCTCGACGAAGGAATCACCTACCTCCCGCCGGCCGGAGCACGCACCCTCCTCGTCGCCGACGACAGCGCCGTTCCCGCCGTGCTGAGCATCCTCGAATCCGCCCCACCCGACCTGGAAGGCGTCGCGCTGCTGGAGGTCGCCGACGCGGCCGACGTACGCGAGATCCAGGCGCCCCCGGGAGTGGACGTCCGCTGGATCCATGGGCGGACCGCCCACGAGACCCCGGGACGACTGGCGCTGCGCGCCCTGACGGACACCGACATCCCGCCGCCGCCCCTGTACGCCTGGATCGCGGGCGAAAGCGGGCTGGTCAAAGGCGCGCGGCGGTTGCTCGTCCGGGAACGCGACGTCCCGAAGACGGCAATCACCTTCCTCGGCTACTGGAAGGAAGGACGCTCCGCGGTGAGTTGAACCGCCGAGTCCTCTCGTGGTCGAACCGCCGAGTCTCCTCGTGGAGTCTCCTCGTGAAGGGATGGTCATGGACCCCACCGAACTCCGCTACCGACGCCTGACACCCGAAAAGGTGCGCGCGTTGATCGGCAACCCCGCTCCCATGGCGAAAGCCAAGAAACTGGACCGGATCGATGCGTACTTCCACCGCTTCATCGCCCACTCGCCGTTCGTATCCCTTGCGACCGCCGATGCCACCGGACTTCCGGACAGCTCTCCTCGCGGGGACTATCCGGGATTCGTGAAAGTCCTCGACGAGCGCACGCTGGCAATGCCGGACCGCCCCGGCAACAAACTCGCGGATTCCTTCGACAACCTGGCCGAGAACGACGGCGTCGGGCTGCTGTTCCTGGTGCCCGGAGTTCGTGAGGTCCTGCGCGTCAACGGGCGCGCCTATCCCAGCGACGAACCCGATGTACTCGCTCGCATGCACGTCGAGGGCAAAGCGCCGCCGATGGCCCTGATCATCAAGGTGGTCGAAGCCTATTTCCACTGCGGCAGGGCGCTGATCCGCTCCCGGCTGTGGGATCCCGATTCCCAGGCGCTCGCCGACGAGATCCCCTCCGTCGGGGAAGCCGCGGTCGCGCAACTCGGGCTCGACCTGGACGCCGCCGTCATCGACCGCGCCGCGCAGGACTCCTACCGCACGCTGTACTGAGAAGGGTCGCAATTCATGCAGGAAGCGTTGGTCGAGCGGATCGAGTCGATCGCTCCCCGTATTGCCGTGGTCACCCTGCATCGGACCGAAAAGCCGCTGCTCCCGTGGGAGCCCGGGGCCCACATCGATGTCTCCCTGCCCAATTGGCTCACGAGACAGTACTCACTGTGCGGATCTTCGACCGACCGCGATCGCTACCGGATCGCGGTGCGTCACGATCGACTCAGCCGCGGCGGCTCGGAGTACGTCAATCTGTTCCTTCGAGCCGGGCACCGCGTGCGGATCTCCGAACCCCGGAACAATTTTCCTCTGGTCGGGGCGCGCCGATATCTCTTCATCGCCGGCGGCATCGGCATCACCGCGATCCTGCCGATGATGCGAGCAGTTGCCGACCGCCCCACGGCACAGGCAGATCTCGTCTACATCGGGCGCACGGAAGACGCGATGCCTTTCGTCGCCGAAATCCGGGAGACCTTCGCCGATCGCGCTCGAATCATCGCCACCGAACGGGACGGCCGACCGGATCTCGCCGATCTCGCCCGCCGACTCCCGGAGGACACCTCGATCTACTGCTGTGGGCCGGCGGGCATGCTCGACGCCTGTGGCGCGAGCTTTCCGGCAGACCGGCTGCACCTCGAACGCTTTCGCCGAGCGGACAAGACCTTCGCTCCCGACTCCCCGTTCGAGGTGCTCTGCGCCCGCTCCGGAGTACAGGTCACGGTCGAACCCGGCGAGACGATGCTCGACGCCCTCGACCGCGCCGGCCGGCCGGTGGCGTCCGGATGCCGCGAAGGGCTGTGCGCGAGCTGCGACCTCGTCGTTCTCGAAGGAACCCCCGAACACCGCGACGACATCGGCGCACCCGCGGGTCACATGTACCCCTGCGTGTCGCGCTCCTTGTCGGCTCGACTCGTCGTCGACCTTTGATCCCGCCTCGGCCTGCGCACGAGGCACGGAGCTTGCGCCGTCGGGCCCCCCACCAACCGGCTGATCAGTCCCCGTCGACGCGAGTGGCGTCGACGGGCGGCGCGGGGCGGTCCAGCCGCCACACCACGTCGATCCCGCTGCCGGACGGGGCCGTGGGCGGTGTCGCCCGTTCGCGCCGGACTTCGGTGAAGCCCAACCGGCGCGGTACGGCGGCGCTGGAGGTGTTGGCGAGGTCGTGCGTGATTTCGAGGTACTCCACCTCCGGGAGGCGGAACATCTCGGCGACCAAGGCCGCTGTCGCTCGCGTGGCGATGCCTCGGCCGGTGGCGGCAGGGTGGAGCCAATACCCCATGCGTCGCCCCCGAGGCTCGGCCCCGCGAGAGGTCTGGCACATGCCGACGAGAGTGCCGTCCTCGGCGATGGCGTAGTTGTACACGTCGCCGTTCGCCCACCTCGACTCGAACTTGGCCAGGAGCTCTCGGGTGTTCGCCTCGCTGTGCAGGGCAACCCACGGCTCCCACGGGCGCAGGTGAGTCAAAGACTCCTCGATCAACCTGAATGCCGGGGCGAAATCCTCCTGTCCCCGCCAGCGCCGCAGGACGAAGTCTCCGCACTCGATGATGTGCTTCGGTCGGGCCATGCCGGTCATGATCGTCCGCGAAACGGCTCCCTGCAACGGGATACCGGACCCGCGACGAGCGCGTGCCGACTTCAGGGCGTCCCGTGGTGTGCGGTGGTGCGGAATGCCCGCCGGTACGCGCCCGGCGTCGTGCCCACCACATCGAGGAAACGGCGGCGCATGTTGGTCGCCGAGGACAGGCCCGACTCGTGTGCCACGGTGTCCAACGGTGCGTCGGAGGACTCCAGCAGTACCCGGGCCGCGTCGACGCGCCTGGTGAGCAGCCACCGGCCGGGAGTCACCCCGAGCTGCTCGGCAAAGCGGCGGGCGAGGGTTCGGGGCGAGACTCCCGCGCGCGCGGCCAGGTCGGTGACGCCCACGGGTTCGGCGAGTCGGCCGAGGGCCCACTCCAGGACGGGGGCGAGCGAGCCGTCGAGCCGTGCGGGCGGTGGCGGGGTCGCGTACTGCAATTGGCCACCCTCTCGATGCGGTGGCATGACCATGTTCCGCGCGACGGTCGCGGCGTACGCGGCCCCGTGGTCTTCGCGAACCACGTGGAGGCACAGGTCGATCCCGGCGGCCGCGCCGGCGCTGGTGGCCACGTCGCCGTGGTCGATGTACAGCACATCGGGGTCGACCCCTATCGCCGGGAACAGCGAGGCGAGTTCGCCCGCGTGGGCCCAGTGGGAGGTTGCCCGGCGACCGTCCAACAGCCCCGTGTACGCGAGCGGGAAGGCACCGGAACAGATGGCGAGGATCCGCGCCCCCCGTGCGTGCGCGGCGCGCAGGGCCTCGACCGTCGCCGGCGAGGGGGGTCGCCGCGGATCGGACCGGCCGGGGAGCACGACGGTGTCGGCCCGCGCCAGGGCGTCGAGACCCGCGTCCACGAGCATGTCGTACCCCGCGCCCGTGGAGACCGGACCCGGGACGGCCGTGCACACGGAGAACGCGTAACGGGTGGGTAGTTCCCGGCGCTTCTTCCCGAACACCTCGGCAGCGCAGGCGAGTTCGAATGTCGATTGCGGAGGGTGTACGAGGGCGACCACACGGTGCATGGCAGAAAAGTACCGGAGAACGTCGATTCGGACACTGGGCGGAGGGACCCGAGCCGGACAAGGTGGTCGCATGACGACAGAAAAGCCTTCGCCCGCCTTCGCGTTCGCGCACGTACGCGACGCCCCGATCCGCGAACTCTTCCCCGGTATCCGTCTGCGCTCCCTGTGGACGGGGGACGACGGCGCCGCCGCGCACGTGCTGGAGATGGACCCGAACACCTGCTGGGAGGGCGTCGACGTGCACGCGCCGGGGCCGGAGGAAGTCTTCGTGCTCGACGGGGTCTTCAACGACGGGGTGTCCGACCACCCGGCCGGATCCTTCATCCACGCCCCGGCGGGTTCGTCACACGTGCCGCAGACCACCACGGGCTGCACCCTCTTCCTGTTCTACCCGCAGGGCTGATCCTCCGCCGAAAAGCCGAAGCGGATCGGTTCCCCCGATGGAACGATGTGTGTCCTCAAGCGCCCCGCCGATCGGCGGGCCGGCGCCTGCAACGAACGAAGGAACAGGGGACACATGTCCGGGAGCGATTCAACGACAGGACCCGGCGATTTCGTGCGCATCGCGGGGGCGGCGTTGCCGCTGTATCTGACGATGATCACGGCGTCGGCCGCGTCGTTGGTGGACACGGCCGTGCTCGGTCACCACGCGACCGATTCGTTGGCGGCTTTCGCCGTCACCATGGCGGTGTTCGGTCCGGTGATCGCCGTCGTCTCCGGGGTCCTTCGCGGTTTGATGCCGTTCGTGGCGGAGCACGCCGACGATCCCGATGCGTTGTTACCCGTGGTACGCAACGGCATGTGGGTGGCTTTGACCGTCGGGAGCACAGGCGCCGCGGCGGTCGCGGCGGTGCCCCTGATCGGTCGCCTGGGCGGAGTACCCCACAGCACGCTGGAGCCGTTGGGCTCGTTCCCCTACATCCTCGCCGCCTCGGTGCTCGCGACCGCGGTCGGTGCGTCGGCCGGCTCGGTGTTGGTGGGGCTGGGCCACAACCGCCTGGTGATGCGTGCCGGGCTGTGTGGCACGGCGGCCGCCGTCGTGCTCTCCTTCGGCCTGGTCCGGGGGATCGGGCCGTTACCCTCTCTCGGTCTGCCCGGAGCGGGCCTGGCGATGCTCGCCGCGGCCCTGATCGGTGCCTGCGTGGGGCAGACGGCGCTACGACGGTCCACCGTCCTGGCAGGCCACCGCCTTCGGCTGGGGCGTCCCGACCCGCGCGAGATGGCCCGCTGTGCGCGAGTCGGGCTTCCGTTGGCCGGTACGGTCCTGATCAAGTTCGCGGTCCTGGGCGCCCTGTCGTTCGCGGCGGCCCGCATCGACACCACGAGCGCGGCGATGCACAGCGTGTGTGTCTCGCTGGTCAACGTGATGTTCACGGCCGCCGTGGCGGTCGGGCAGGCCGGGGTGCCGATGATCGCGATCCACGCGGCGAACCACGACGCGGCCGCGATCCGACGAGTCGTGCGCAACGCCGTTGCCGTCGCGTTGTGCGCCGTAGCGATCCTGGCCACGGTGCTGGTCGCCTTGCGTGGCCCGGTGGTGTCGATCTTCACCGACGACCCGCGGCTGCGGTCGGGGGTGGCCGACCGGTTGCCCGTCGTCCTGGTCGTCGTCGTGGCCGATGCCGTCCAGGCCGTGTGCGGATTCGCCCTGATCGGACTCAAGCGCACCATGCCCAGCCTCTGGTCGTTCGCCTGCTGTTACGGTCTGCTCGTCGTCGCCGCGGTACCCCTGGCCGACGCGGGCGGCCTGGGCGCGCTCTGGACGGCCCTCGCGTGCGCCAACCTCGCCCTGGTCGTGGCCCAAGCCGGTTTCTTCCTCCGACTCAGCGCAACCCCGCCCGCCCTCCCCGCCACCGGTCGAACCTGACCGGGGCCACCCGACGCCGATCCCGGGGGAGGCCACGGACGACGGTCACTCGGTCGGCGGCGCGGTAGGCCGCGTGGCGCGCAAGTGTGCCGGCCCGGAGGGCGATCGGCGTACGCACGCCGAAGGCGAGGACGAGGACGTCGACGGCCGGGGCGCGGGCTTGCCCCGGTTGCCCACCCCGTTCAGCTGCCTCGGTCGAGTATCGTCGCAGGGCGTCGGCGGCAGTGGGGAACGGTGAGCCGTCGGGATCGAGGGGGGATCGATGACGGCCGTTGTTCCTGGCGAGAACGTCGTGTTGGGGTCGGGGCGTTCGAGCGCTCGCTTACAGCCGAGGCGACTGGTCGTCAAGGAAGGCCGCACCACCACCGCGGTGCCGTACGAACACATTCGAGCCGTGTCCGTGGCGGAGACGACGAGTGTCCTGATCGAGTTGCACGACGCCTCCGTCCATCGGACCCCGCGTGATCGTCCCGACGCGGTGGCGGTGTTCGCGCAGGCGCTGCAACGGCGCGTGGCGTCGGCCGGTGCCCCCGACGCCGGCACGCCCGCCGTGGAGATCGTCACCGTGCCGACCCGGCGGCCGAACATCTCGGGGCATGGGTGGCGCGTGCTCGGTGCGCTCGTGGGCTGGTTCGCGGCCGTCCTTTGGCTCGGGGCGGAGGCGGATACGGGTCCCATTCTGTCGTTCGTCATGGGCCTTTTCGGTCTCGGCGCGTTCGCCGTGTTCCGGGTCGCCGGCCGGGAGTGGCGGGACAGATACCTGCTCGGGAAGCGCGGGATCACCGTCCAGGCCAGGCTGAAGGCGACCATTTCGACCGGCTTGGACCGACGGCGCGTGTTCGTGGTGCGTGGCCAACAGTTCACCACCATGACCGGTGACGTGGTGACCGCACGACCCGACCTGAGCCCTCCGGGATTCGCGACCACCGGGGACTTCGTGGACATCCTGTACGACCCCCAGGCGCCCGCGGAACGAGTGCTGTTCGCAAGAAATGCCACGTCGGCGTACGTCAGGGTGTTCGGCATCCTGATGGGCGGGACGCTCATCGCGATCTCACCCGTGGTCATCCTCGGGAACGCCGTCCTCACGGTGATCGGCTGAGCGATGGTGGGCCTGTTCGGGCCGCCGGCGCCGGGCAACGCCGGTTCGCCCTCGGCTGTCCTTGTTGCGACGGCGACGCGTCGGCGGAGTGGGCGCCCGACACCCGCAACGTCGAGTATCAGGAACGCGCTCCGGAGGCTGCGGAGTTGCCCGGTCCGACCGTCCGGCTCGGGGCGCCGCCACGGTGGTTCGACGAGTGCGTCGGTCGGCTGCCCGACAGAGCCTGCTCGTCGTCGCCCGTTTATTTTTGCGACACGCATCGAAGTGAGCGGGAAGGGTTGTCTTTCGCTCGGCGCAGTTGGTGAGATCGGTTGTTCGCTTCGGGATACCGACACGAAGGAGTCCTTGTCTTGACCACTCACCTTCGGCATGGCGCCGGCTCGCGGAAATGGTTTGCGCTGCTGGCGGCACTGTTCGGGATCGTCGGGGTCACCGCGCTCGGTACGACCCCGGCGGCAGCCGCCGATCAGCGTCAGGCCGTCTACGCGATCGCGCACCGCGTCGACACCCTGAGCGGCGTGGACGCCGCGCTCGCCCATGGTGCCAACGCCATCGAGGTAGACGTCTGTGCCTGGTGGAATCCGAACGAATGGCGGGCCTGGCACGACTGTTCCTCGGCCGGTGACACCCGGTACGGCCCCAGCTTCGACAGCATGATCGACCGCATCCTCGCCAACGCCGACGCAGGGCGCCGGCTCAGCCTGGTCTGGCTGGACATCAAGGACCCGAACTACTGCGGCGAAGCGCCGAACCGCACGTGCAGCGTCGCCGGGCTGCGGGACAAGGCGCAGCGGCTGACGGCCGCCGGGATCCAGGTGCTCTACGGTTTCTACGAGTACCACGGCGGCAGCACCCCGGACGTGGGCGGCCGGGGCTGGCAGAGCCTGGAAGGCCGGCTCGGACCACTGGAGGGCATCACCACGACCGGGACCCGCGACCAGGCCCGCAACGCCTTCGACCGGTCCGGTTCCGGATTCCCGGCCGGCCGCCGAGCGATGGACTACGGCGACAGTGACATCACCAACGGCTTCGGCAACTGCACGGAGGCCACCTGGAACACGTGCGCCGAACTGAAGAAGGGCGCCGCGGACCGCGCCGCCGGACGACTCGCGGCGACGTTCTCCTGGACGACCACCTACAACGACCCGTGGTACGTCGACAAACTCCTGGGTGACGCACGCGTGGACGGCATCATCGCCGGCTACGGCAGCTTCACCGGGGTACGCGATTACGACAACAGCTGGCAGTGCGCCAACGCCGTCAACGCCGTGCGCGACTGGGTGAACCGCCACGGCTCCACCCACCGCATGGCCAACAGCGGCGACCGCCTCTTCCGGTAGAGCGCAGCCCCGACCGGGCCCGCACAGCCGGGCGGCATCCCGCCCCCGGCTGCGCGGCGGGCAACGAACCGCAGCGCGGTGCCCGCCCCGCCCGCCTCGGTCGCGCGCACCCCTGGCCGGCGGGTTCGGTGTACGCGCGAGACACCGGGGCGTATCGGTCCGCCTCTTCGGGCATGGGCGTCGGTGCCGGACGGCTGTTCGCCGGGCGGCGCAACCCGCATCGAGCGAAGGGGCGGAACCGTTCATGGGCACGTCATCGAAGCCACACAAGGGCGACCGGGTCGGTTGGCGCAGTCACGGGCAGCAGGTCCTGGGCAAGGTGACCCGCATCCTGACCAGACCTACCCGCGCGGCGGGTCGGCGCGTCGTCGCGTCGCGCGACGAACTGCAGTACGAGGTGAAGAGCGCGAAGACCGGACGCAAGGCCGTGCATCGACCGGGCGCGCTGCGCCGGATCAAGCGAGGCGACTCGTGACGGGCCGCGACGACGACGAACGCGACGCGGTGGTAAGGGAGTTCCGCGACACGGTCAATCTCGCACCGGCGGAGTTGGAGCTCTGGTTGGACACTCCGGAGTCGCGCGGAGTGGGCTCCCACCCCGACGGCGACGCCGAGAGCGTGGGCCACGCGTCGGGCCGTCGCATCGTGACCCTGCTGCGCACGCGCAAGGCCGACCTCACCGACGACGACATCGCACACATGCGCAAGGTGATCGGGTACGTCCACCGCCATCGTGAACAGCGTCCGCACGGCGACACCCATGAGACCCCGTGGCGCTATTCGCTGATGAATTGGGGTCACGACCCGGAGCATTGAGGGGTGCGCGCAGCCGCCGATCGGCGTGTACGCGAGTCACCCTCCGGGGCTCTCGTCGTGTTCGCCGGCTCCTCGGATCGGCGGGTTCGGGCGCAGGGCGTCGACGATGAGGTCCAGCAGTCGCCCGGTCTGCTCGGGGGTGCGGCCGGCGGCCGTGGAGACGAACACGCCGAGCAGCATGACGGTGACGTCCTCGGGGTCGACGTCCGTACGCAGCGAACCCGTTCGCGCTCCGTGGGCGAGGAATGTCGCGATCGCCGCGGTGACGCGCTCGCGCGTGGTCGGTGTCGCGATGCGCCCCGAGGCCCAGCCGGCACGCAGGGTGTCGGCCATTCCGCGCTTCGCGGCGATGAACGCCGCGTAGCGGTCCATCCAGGCGCGGAGCGCGGCATCGGGCGCGAGCTCGTCCAGGAGGGTGGGGACGCTCGTGGTGACGTCGTCGAGTTCGGCGGCGTAGACGGCCTCGACGAGTGCCTCGCGGGTGGGGAAGTGGCGGTAGAGCGTGCCGATGCCGACCCCGGCCTCGCGGGCGACGGATTCGAGCGGGACGGTGTCGTCGGTGGCTGTGAAGGCGGCCCGGGCGACCGCGACGAGCCGCTCGCGGTTGCGCCGCGCATCGGCGCGGACCCGCGGACCCGCGCCGGTGGCGGGCGGTACGGCTCGGCGTTCGGTGGGCGTCGGCTCGGGCGGAGTCAAAACGGAGGTACCTCCGGTAGTGCTACGGTCGAAAGGAGCGGAGGGACCTCCGCTTGCTTCATCGTCGCACGAGAGCGGGACCTCCATGACCTCCATGACCTCCATGACCTCTGCGGACAGTTCCTTCCCCGAGACCACGGCCACCGGTGCCCCGCGCCCGGGAGGCCCCGGTCTGCTGGCCGGTCGTACCGTCTCCCGCATCGGATACGGGGCGATGCAACTCGAACGCCTACACGGCGACCGCGGCGCGGCCGTCGAACTCCTGCGGCGCGCCGTCGAGCTCGGGATCGACCACATCGACACCGCCCAGTTCTACGGCGACGGCCTCGTCAACGGGCTCATCCGCGAGGCGATCCGCCCCCGGGACGGCGTTCGGGTCGTCAGCAAGGTCGGCGCCGCCCCCAACCCCGGCGGTCCCATACCCCTGCGTCCCGCGCAGCGGCCCGAGCAACTGCGGGCGAGCGTCGAGGACAACCTCGCCAGTCTCGCTGTCGAGCAGATCCCGCTCGTCAATCTGCGCCGCCTCGACACCGGACCCGGCCTGCGCGCCGAGGGCGACCAAGTGGTCGACATCGACGACCAGCTCGCCGTGATGACCGCGCTACGCGACGAGGGCAAGATCGGCGCGATCGGGCTCAGCAGTGTGACCCTGGACGGATTGCGCCGGGCACTGCCGGCAGGCATCGCTTGCGTCCAGAACGCGTACAGCCTGGTCACCCGCACCGACGAGGACATGCTCGCGCTGTGCCGCAGCGAAGGGATCGCCTGGGTACCGTACTTCCCGCTCGGCAGTTCCTTCCCCACCATGCCGAAGGTGACCGACGAACCGGCAGTCCGGGCCGCGGCGCAGTCCCTCGGCCGTACGCCGGCGCAGGTCGGCCTCGCCTGGCTGCTCCACCACGCCCCGAACGTGCTTCTCATCCCCGGCACCGCGAACCCCGAGCACCTACGGGCGAACGTCGCCGCGGGCACGATCGTGCTCGACGACGCGACGCTCGCCGCGCTCGACGCCGTGCCGACGCGTTCGGCGGACGTTGCGCTCGGATAGCCCACCTCGGTCGTCCTACCGGCTGTCCGGCTACCGGCTACCGGGCTCGACGGGCGGTCACCGGATCCGCACCGTCACGGGTCACCCGTCGAGGCGGCGGTCATCTTCGGCGCCGACCCCGTTCGTGGTCGACGTGCGCGAGCCTGGGATCGGGCGGCACCCGTCACCGGGGCGGCGGCGGATCGTTGTTCGGGGAGGGCCCGGTACGTACCGTGATCGGGACCGTCGGTGCCCGACGTCCCATCCCCCGAGGACGTCGGGACACCGGCCGCCCGGAGCCGGTATCGGGCCGCCGGATCGCCTTGGCGCCGTTGCCGGTCGAGCCCGCACTCGTGCCGGCCACCACCTCGGACGACGTTGTCACGCGGAGGCGAAGGAGGCCCCCACGAAGGCGAAGGAGCTTTCGAACAGCTCGTCCAGGGGGCGTTCGCCGTTGTGCCTGGCCCAGGTGAGCAGCACTTCGACGACGATGGTGCTCAACAGGCTGACCAGCACGCGGACTTCGAAGTCGCTCGGCTCGCGGCCCAAGCGTTGGGCCACCAGGCTCGCCACGAACCCGGTCTCCTCGCTCTGGTGTTGGGGGAGTCGGGACCGCAGCGCGGGGACCCGGTCGATGAGCTGCATCCGCTGGAGCAGCTCGTCGTGGTCCTGCGCGAGGGCCGTTCGGCTCAGATCGATGATCCCGTTGCGCACCGCGTCGACGACTTGTTCGTCCGCGGGGCGCGCGTTGATGGCGTGCTCGATGAGCGAGTCGTACTCGTCGGCGAACACGACGTGTTCCTTGGACGGGAAATACCGAAAGAAAGTGCTGGGGGCGATATCGGAGGCGTCGGCGATGTGCTCGATCGTCGTCTCCTCGTAGCCGAATTCGAGGAACAGTCGCAGAGCTTCCTGGCGGATCACCTTGCGGGTTCTGATCTTCTTGCGCTCACGCAGCCCGGGGGCGGAAGTCATGTGGCAGGTCCCTTCGTTGCGCGAGGGGTCGGACCCGCCGTCCGCGGCATCGGTCGGCGCCGCCGCATCGGGCACGAGACTCATGTGTGCTCGGCGCCCTCGGCGAAAGCCGGGTCGTTTCCCGCCTCGGCCGTCTCGCGAACGGTTTCTTTCGGAAGCAGTATGGCGACCACTACGGCGCCAAGGAAGGCGACAATACTACAGACTATCGAAAGAGAGCTCATCCCATCTGTGAATGCTTTGAAGGACGCCTGGCGCAGTGAGTCGCCGGCCGCGCCCATCGTGTCGGCGACGGCCGAAGCGGCGGCCACGGAGTCGCGCACCGTCGCCTGGGTCTGTGGCGGAAGGTCACCGGCGGCGCTGCCGACCCGGTCGGAGTAGATCGAGGCGAGCATGCTGCCCAGGACGGCGATGCCGACCGCGCCGCCGACCTGGCGCAGGGCCGTGGTCAGGGCCGTACCGCTGCCCCGGCGAGCCGGTGGGAGTACCGCCATCACCATCTCCACGGCGGGAGGCAGCGCCGCGCCCAGTCCGATGCCGAGCACGACCATCGCGACGACGGTGGTCGAGTACGTGCTGGTCTCGTCGATGCCGGCCATGACCACCAAGCCCAGTCCGAGGACGAACAGGCCGCTGCCCACCGTCCAACGCACGCCGATGCGCGATACCAGGAGGTCGCTCAGCACGGCGCCGAGCATGTAGGCGACCACCAGCGGGAGCAGCCTCATCCCGGTGCCGAAGGCCGAGTTGCCCAGCACGACTTGGAGGTATTGCGGGATGACGAACAGGATGCCGTAGAGCACGAACGAGACGACGGTCAGTGCCACGGTCGCGACGGTGAAGGTGCGGTCGCGGAACAGGGGAAGGTCGATCAGGGGTTCCCGGGTCCGGCCCTCCCACAGCACGAACGTCACCAGCAGGATCGACCCGGCGGCGAGCGAGGTGACGATGACCGTGTCGGTCCAGCCCCGTCCGGGCCCTTCGATGATGCCGTACAGCAGGCTGCACAGACCCGCGGTGGAGAGCAGGCCGCCGACGAGGTCGACTCCGGGGCGGCCGGGTGCACGCGATTCCGGCAGCAGGAACGCGGCGCACACGACACCCACGGCGATCACCGGCACGTTGATCAGGAAGACCGATCCCCACCAGAAGTTTTCCACGAGGTAACCACCGAGGATGGGGCCGAGCGGCAGACCCAGAACCATGCCCGTCGTCCACAAGGCGATGGCCTTGCCGCGTTCCTCCTCGGGGAACATCGCGGGCAGGATGGACAAGCTCAGTGGTGTGATGATCGCGGCGCCGAGCCCGAGCAGCGCCCTGGTCCAGATGAGGGTGGTCGCGTCCGGCGACCACGCGGACGCGGCGGAGGCGGCGCCGAAGATCAGCAGGCCGATCAGGATGAGCCGCTTGCGCCCGTAGCGGTCGCCCAGGACGCCGGCGGGGAGCAGAAGCCCGGCGAAGACGAGCGTGTACGAGTCGGCGATCCACTGGAGATCCCCGTTGTCGGCTTCCAGTTCGGTGGCCAGGGTCGGCAGGGCGACGTTGAGGATCGTGATGTCCAGGCCGATGACCAGCAGGCTCACCACGAGAGCGCTGAGTGCCCACCAGCGCTTGGGGTACGGCACGGTCGCCGGATTGTCGTCCACTGCGCTCCCTCCGCGCCGGACGGTCCGGCCGGGCCTTATGATTACGCAAATGACACTTGATTGCTAGTGGCTCTCATTTTTTGCGCAAGCGATCGGACGACCTGTACGCACGGAGCGCCCCGGCTTCTTCGGCGAGTCCGGACGAGCGCGCCCGGACGTGGAGCGCCGCGAGCGCGCCCGCCCGGGAACTCCCGGCGGACGCGCCACGCGGGGTCGCGCGGGATCGCGCGGGATCAGGAGAAGTGCCCGCCGGCCGCCTTCGCCAGCGCGCCGCGGTCGAGCTTCCCGGACATGGTCACGGGCAACTCCCGTACCGGAACGAACAAGCCGGGCACCATGTGCTTGGGCAGCAGGGCCGCGAGCCGGTGCCGCAGCACCGACGCGATCTCGGCCTCCGGTGCCGGCCCGGCGGCAGCCGCCGGCACGAAGCACGCGGCCAACACGGGATCGCCCTTGATCGATTCGGTGACCACCACGGCGCACTCCCGCACCTCGGGCTGTCCGGCGAGGACCGACTCGATCTCCCCCAGCTCGATGCGGAAACCGCGGATCTTGACCTGGTCGTCGCGGCGGCCCAGGAACTCGTACTCCCCGTCGGGGCGTTCCACCGCGTAGTCGCCGCTGCGATACCAGAGCACGTCCTCACCCAGGCCCGGCACCCGCAGGAAGCGCTGCGCGGTCAGGTCCGGACGCCCGAGATATCCGTCCGCGACCTGGGCCCCGGCGATATGGATCTCGCCCGGAAGACCCGGCGGTACGGGCCGACCGTCCTCCAACAGTGCCAAGCGCAGTCCCGGCAGAGGCGCCCCGATCGGGGTGCCCAGGCCCGGAGCCCGAAGTTCCGCCGGCGACAGGAGCTTGACCGTGGCGTGCACGGTGATCTCGGTGATCCCGTACATGTTGTACAGGCGCGCGTTCGGCGCGAGCGCGAGGTCGTACCAGCGCAACAGCACCTGAGGACCGACGGCTTCGCCCCCGAAGACCACATAGCGCAGCCTGGGCAGCGGCAGCGGCCGCTCCTCCAGGGAACGCACCACGAACCCGAAGACCGACGGCACCTGGCTCAGCACGGTCACGCCCCGATCCGCCAGGAGACGGACGAAGGCCGCCGAGTCCGTGGCCGCCTCGTGCGGGACGACGACGACCCGCCCGCCGGAGAGCAGCGCCCCCCAGATCTCCCACACACTGAAGTCGAAGCTGTGCGAGTGGAAGAACGACCACACGTCCTCAGGCCCCACGTCGTACGTCGCGGAGCACGCGTCGAGAAGGGCCAGGATCTGGGAGTGGCGGATCAGCACCCCCTTCGGATCGCCGGTCGATCCCGACGTGTGAATGACGTACGCGGCATCGGACGGCACATCGTGGCCCGGCGCACTCCCACCGGCCGCGCTCTCCACCGCGAGGGTGCCGTCGGGATCCTCGACGACCACGTGGCGCAGCCCGACATCCTCGACGATGTACGCCCGCCGCGACTTCGGATAGCGCGGATCCACCGGCACATAGCCCGACCCGTGCCGCCAGATGCCCAGGATGCCGACCACGGCCCGCCATCCACGCCGCGTCCGGAGCCCGACCAACCCGCCGGGAGCGACGCCGTCGTCGGCGAGCGCCTCGGCCACCTCCCCGGCCGCGTCCCACAGTTGGGCGTAGGTGAGCGAGTGCGCGTCGTCCTCGACCGCGATCGCGTCGGGGTGTTCGGCGAGCCGCTCGGCGAACACCTCCTCGATCCTTGCGCTGCCCCCTGCGGGCCGTCCCGCGTTCGCCATGCCGTTTCTTCCTTCCCCAGTGGAGTGTGTGGTGAGCGATGCGCTCCGCCCGATCACGGCAACGCCACGACCTGGGCCGCGTGCACGACGCCCGCGCCGAAGCCGGCCAACAGGGCCAGGCCCCCGCTCGGCGCGTCGCCCCGGGTGAGGAGCGCGTCCATGGCGAGCGGAATGGAGGCCGCGGAGGTGTTTCCGGCCTCGACGATGTCGCGTGCCACCGCGACGTGGGGCGGCAGGTCCAGGGCCTTGGCCGCCGCCTCCACGATGCGCAGGTTCGCCTGATGCGGGATGAAAGCGGACAGGTCGTCCACCCCGACGCCCGCGGCACTCAGCGCCTGACGGCCGATCAGCGGCACCGTCTCCCGGGCCCAACGAAAGACCTCCGGGCCCGCCATCCGCAACGTCGGCCACGGATCGGGACTTTCCCGCGTGTGCAGCCACGAGCGGGAGTGGGCGATCAGAGCGTGCCGTGCCCCGTCCGACCCCCACACCACCGGACCGATCCCGGGCTCCTCGGCCGGACCCACGACCACCGCCCCGGCCCCGTCGCCGAACAGGAACGCGGTGCCGCGGTCGTGCGGATCGACGATGTCGCTCATCCGCTCGGTCCCCAGCACCACGACGTGGTCGGCGGCACCCGAACGGACCAGCGAGTCCGCCAGCGCGAGGGCGTGGCAAAACCCCGCACAGGCCGCCCCGACGTCCATCGCCGCCGCACCGTGCGCGCCGATCAACTGCGCCACGCGTGGCGCGGCGGGCGGCGCCTGCTCCAGATGCGACATCGACGCCAGCAGCACGACGCCGACCCGGGCCGGGTCCACACCCGACTGGGCCAGCGCCTTCAGGGCCGCCGCCGCGCCCATCGAGACGACCGTGTCCCCGGCGTCGGCGAATCTGCGGGTGGCGATTCCCGAACGCCTACGGATCCACTCGTCACTGGAGTCGATGCCCGCGGCCACCTCGTCGTTGCCCACCACGCGCGCCGGCCGGAACGCGCCGACCCCCAGGATGCGCGCTCCGTTCGCCCCCCGGGACGAGCGCAGCGCCCGCCCGCTCACGACGGCCGCCCGGTCCGCGTAACGTCCGCCAGGGCGCCGTCACGCAACAGCGTGCGGCACACGCCGCGTTGCACCTTGCCGCTGGAGGTCTTGGGCACGGCGCCCGGTCGCACCAGGACCACGTCGTCCACTTCCAGCCGCTGACCGTCCATCACCGCGTCCCGCACGCGCCGGCGCAACTCCTGTGCGCCGACGGCCTTGAGGACCCGGCCGTCGGCCTCGAGCACCACCACCAGTCGCTCGGCGGCGCCGTCGTCCACGCCGAACGCGGCGGCGCAGTTGGGCCGCAGCCCGGGGGCGGCGGATTCGGCGGACAATTCGATGTCCTGTGGGTAGTAGTTGCGACCCTTGCGGATCACCACGTCCTTGAGCCGGCCGGTGACGTACAACTCGCCGTCGTGCAGGAACCCCAGGTCACCGGTGCGCAGATGGCCCTCGCCCTCCTGCGGACCACCCCGGACCCGGGCCCGGAAGGTCAGTTCGCTCTCCTGCGCCCGACCCCGGTAGCCCTTCGCGACGCACGGGCCGGCGATCCAGATCTCGCCGACCCGCTCGGGTGGGCAGGCCGCGAGGGTCAGCGGATCCACGATCCGCACGGTGGTACCCGGTACCGCGACGCCGCTGCCCACCACCGGCACGGCCGCCTCGGCCCCTTCGGCCGACACCTCCACGGTGCCCTGCGCCAACGAGGGGGCCGACACCCACAGCACGGCGGGCGCACGGTCCTGCCGGCTGCCGGTGGCCTTGAGCGTGTTCTCGGCAAGGCCGTAGCCGGGGCACATGGCCCGCGGGGCGAAACCCACCGACGCGAACGTCTCGGTGAACGCGCGCACCACGTGCGGGCGGACCGGCTCCGCGCCGTTGACCGCGACACGCCACGACGACAGGTCCAACTGTGTGCCGGCCCTGCCCTCGGCCGCGGCGCGCACGCACAGTTCGTAGGCGAAACTGGGCGCGGCCGCATGGGTGCCACGAAAGCGCGATATCGCCTCCAGCCAGCGGGCCGGCCGGCGTACGAAGGCCTCGGGCGCCATCAGATACGCGGGGATGCCGGCCCACAACGGGAACACCACGCCGAACAGCAGGCCCATGTCGTGGAAGATCGGCAGCCAGGACACCACGGCGCCGTCGGAACCGGCCGGCCACAGTTCGTCCGTCTCGGCGGCGTTGTGCAGGAAGTTGGCGTGGGTGACCATCACCCCCTTGGGGTCGCCGGTCGACCCGGAGGTGTACTGGAGCAGCGCGAGGTCGTCCGGACGCACGGCGGGCCCCGACCACCCGCGGCCCGCGTCCGAGGGGATCGACTCGGTGTCCGTCAACGTCAGACCGGCCAGCTCCGGTCGATCGCCGAACCGCTCCTCCAACTCGCGCTTGACCGCGCCGGTGGTCAAGACCACGGACGCGCCCGCGTCGTCGGCGATGCGACGCAGCCGTTGCAACCCGCGAACCCGGGTGGGCACCTGTACGGGGGCGCCGGTGACGCCGGCGTACAGGCAGCCCGCCAGCGTGCGGACGAACTCCAAGGCGGTCGGATACAGCAGCACCGCATTGCCCCCGGCCAGGCCCGCGGCGCACAGGGCCGCTGCCCGCGCCCGGGCCGCGGTGTCGAGTTCGCCGTAGGTCAGGGTCTCCTCGGGTTGCTCCCCGTCGCGCAAGAAGATGTAGGCGACCTGATCGGGCCGCTCCCGGGCGTGCAGTGTCAGCGCGTCGGTGAGGGTACGCACGCCGGTCATCGGCAGATGGAGTTCCGTGGTGCTCATAAGCGGAGTACCTCGTTTCGCGTTCCGGAAATGGTGGGCGAGACGATCCGGTGCCGGCCCGCCCCGGACCCGAAGGCGGGCCCTCGAACCCGAAGGCGGGCCCCGGATCCGAAGGCGATCCCCCGGACCCGGGGCGGGCCCCGATCGTGGCTCAGCCCCGATGCGGGTGGGACCCCGCCCCCCAGCCCCCGCCCGACCACTGGGCGGGACGCATCAGCGCCTCGCGCGCGTGCCTGGTCCAGGCGCAGGATCGGGGCGGCTGCGCCGGCGCGACCGCGGCGGTCACGGCCGCCAGACCGAGGAGAAGCGCCTTCAGTTCCTCCTCGGTCGGGTTGCCGCGCACGACGGTGACGGTGTCCGGGGCGGCCGGGGGAGGAATGGACGCGGTGCCGCTGCGTGCGACGGGCCCCGCGGCCTTGCCGTGGGCGGTCACAACGGGATGTTTCCGTGCTTCTTGGGAAGGACCGCGACGCGCTTGGTACGCAGGGCGGCCAGCGCCCGACGTACCTGCTCGCGCGTCTCGGAAGGCAGGATCACCGCGTCCACATAGCCGCGTTCGGCGGCCGTGTACGGGTTGCACAGCGAATCCTCGTACGCGCGGCGCAGCCGATCGCTCTCCGCCTTCGGGTCGGCCGCGTTCGCGATCTCGCCTCGGTGGAGCACACTCACCGCTCCCTCGCCGCCCATGACCGCGATCTGCGCGGTGGGCCACGCGAAATTGACGTCGACGCCGAGATGCTTGGAACCCATGACGGCGTATCCGCCGCCGAACGCCTTGCGGATCACCACGGTCACCGTCGGCACGGTCGCCTCGGAGTAGGCGTAGATGAGCTTGGCCCCGCGGCGGACGATCCCCAACCGTTCCTGGTCCGCGCCGGGCAGGAAGCCCGGCACGTCGGCGAACGTCACGATGGGTATCCCGAAGGAGTCGCAAAAGCGGACGAACCGCGCCGCCTTCTCGCTCGCGTCGATGTCCACCACGCCGGCCAAGTGCATGGGTTGATTGGCCACCACGCCGACGCTGCGGCCGTCGATCCGGCCCAGGCCGCAGATCATGTTGCGCGCGAACAACGGCTGGATCTCCAGGAGTTCGCCCTCGTCGACGACGCCACGGATCACCTCGTGCATGTCGTAGGCCTGGTTGGGGTCGTCCGGCACGACCGTGTCGAGCCGGCCGCGGTCGTCGTGCGCGGCGTCGGAGTCGGCCGGCGCGTAGTGCGGGCAATCGCTCATGTTGTTGGACGGCAGGTAGGACAGCAGGGTCCGGACGAAGTCGAAGGCGTCCTTCTCGTCCCCGGCCAGGTAGTGGGCGTTGCCGGACACCTCGTTGTGGGTGCGCGCCCCACCCAGTGCCTCGCGGTCCACCACCTCGCCGGTGACCGCCTTGAGCACGTCGGGGCCGGTCACGAACATGTGCGACGTGCGGTCGACCATCACCACGAAGTCGGTGATGGCGGGGGCGTAGACGGCACCGCCGGCGCACGGGCCCATCAGCAGCGAGATCTGCGGCACCACGCCCGACACCTCGGTGTGCCGGCGGCCGAGTTCGGCGTAGTAGGCCAGCGAGACCACGCCCTCCTGGATCCTCGCCCCGCCCGAGTCGTTGATGCCGACGATCGGGCATCCGGTGCGGACGGCGAAGTCCATCACCTTGAGGATCTTTTCCCCGAACACCTCGCCCAGGCTGCCGCCGAACACGGTGAAATCCTGGGCGTAGACGCACACCTGGCGTCCGTCGATGGTGCCGTAGCCGGTGATGACGCCGTCGCCGTAGGGGCGGTTGCGGTCCATGCCGAAGCTGTGGCAGCGGTGTCGGGCCAGCGCGTCGAATTCCACGAAGGACGCGTCGTCGAGCAGCTCCTCCACCCGTTCGCGGGCGGTGAGTTTGCCCTTGGCGTGCTGCTTTTCGATCGCCGCCGTCGAGGAGGCGTGCCAGGCCTCCTCCCGGCGGCGTTCCAGCTCGCGGATGCGGCCGGCGGTGGTCGCCGGACCCGGCACCCTTGCCGTGCCCGCGGCGACCTCGGTCCCCCGGCCGCCGCCTTCGTCGCTCACTGCCACGACGCACCGCCCGTTGCCCGCCCGGGCGACGCGCCGCGCGCCCCACGCTCGTCGAGTGCCGCCCGCAGGTCGCCGACGAACGCGGACACCACGGAGGCGAAATGGTCCATCAGGTAGAAGTGCCGTCCGGGATACTGCCGAACGGTCACCTCAGCCGAGCTCTCCCGGCGCCACGTCTGAAGGCCGCCCTCCTCGACGAACGGGTCGGCGACCCCACCGAACACCGACAGCGGTATGTCCAGGGGGAGTTCGTCGCGGAAACTGTGGCTCTCCACGACGGCGAAGTCGGCTCGCAGCGTGGGCATGATCAACGAGAGCAGATCGGGGGCGTTGAGCACATCCTCCGGCATGCCGCCCAGCCGCCGCACCGTGTCGAGGAACTCGGCGTCGGACAAGCCGCCGTACCGCACCCGCGGAAGGCCGCCGCGCGGTGACGGCCAGCCGGACAGGCCGAGCACGATCGGGGTCGGTGATCCGCGCCGGCGCAGTTCCCGGGCCAGCTCGAACGACAACAGCGCGCCCATGCTGTGCCCGAAGAAAGCGAACGGGCGATCGTCGAGCCGGGATTCGACGACGTCGGCGAGGCCGGTGACCAGCGTCGCGCAGTCGTGCACCGGCGGTTCCGCGATGCGGTCCTGGCGGCCGGGAAGCTGCACGGCACGCAACTCCACCATGGGCGGCAGGTGGCGCGTCCACGGGCGGAACACGGCCGCGCCGCTCCCGGCGAAGGGGAACGCGTACAGCGCGACGGCGGCGTACGGACGGTCCTCGAAGGACCGGAACCACAGTGCGCCGGGATCGGTCGAGGCAACAGGCACGGTCACCGCTCCTTCCGGGTCGGCGTCGCGCGCATGAGGCCGCGCACCTGCTCGGCCAGCGTGCTCACGTGCGGAGGGTTGAGCAACGAGAGGTGGTTGCCGGGAGTGTCGAAGATGCGCAGGTGCGGGACGTGCACGTCCCAGCCCAGGGAGCGGTCGGATCGGTAGAACTCGGGATCGTTCAGGTGCGGGGGCATCGGTTCCAGACCGATGTAGAGCCACACCGGTCCGGCATAGGGCCCCGGCCGGTAGTGCCGGATCATCTCGCGGACCTGTTGCACGTGTTCGACCGTGCCGCGCAGGATCTGCGCCGCGGTGTCGCCCTGGAAGGCCTCGTCGATGCGCTCGTAGAGCATCTCGTTCTGCCGATCCGCGTCGAGACCACGCAGTTCGTCCTCGGTGAGCGCGATCTCGCGACCGAAGATCAGCTCGAAGACGTGGGCGAAGTGCACGGTTCGGTAGGCCAGCAGATCCTGCTCGCTGATGTCCGTGGGAGGGGCGCCCGCCAATGACGACTCGAACATCGTCACGAGTTCGACCTGCTCGCCCGCCTCGGTCAGTTGCCGGGCCGTCTCGTACGCCACGAGTCCGCCGAAGGAGAGGCCGCCCAGTCGGTAGGGGCCGTGCGCACAGGTCGCCCGCACCGCGGCCGCGTAGTGCGCGGCGAGTTCCTCGACGGTGGTGAAGCGACCCAGGTCCGGTGTCTCCAGCATGTGCACGGGGACGTCGGGCGCGAGCTTTTCGGCGAGGAAGCGGTAGACGAGAAGGTTGCCGCCGGAGGGGTGGACCACGAAGTACGGCGGTTCGGTGCCCTCGGGCTGGAGCGTCACGACCGGCGAACGCCCCTTGCCTTCCCGGCCCTTGCGCAGTACTGCGGCCAACTCCGCGACGGTGGGGTTGTTGAGCAGGTCGGCCAGGCCGATGTCGCAGTTGAACTGGCGTTGCAGACGGGAGATCGCGCGCATGGCCACCAGGGAGTGACCGCCGAGGGCGAAGAAGTTGTCGTCGATCCCGATCGGGCGCACGCCCAGCACGTCCGTCCAGACCTGCGCCACGATCAGTTCGGTGGTGTCCCGGGGGGCGACCGCCTCGCGGTCGCGGTCGCGGCCCGGCCCGCGCAGGGTGCGCAGCAGGGCCCGGTCGACGCGGCCGTCCCTGGTCGTGGGCAGTTCGGGCAGGACGAGGTAGTCCTGCGGTACCGCGCGCGCCGGCAGGCCCTGGTCCGCGACCGCCGCCAGGTGGGCCGACAGCCGCGCGTCGCGGCGCTGGGTCACCGGTTCGTTGGCTCGCGGTGTCT
>NZ_WWJX01000823.1 GCF_009865215.1 Streptomyces sp. SID3343
GCGGACGTGCTCGGCGTCGCCCGGGCCGGTGCCGAGCCGCCGCGCCGGGTGGGGGTCGAGCTGCTGGACGCCCAGGTGCGGCTGCGGGAGGAGGGCCTGCGCAGCGCCGCGTATCGCCGGCGGGACGTGCTGGTGGACCTGCTGTCGGTGGTGTTGACCCGCCCCGACGGGACGTTCGCGCTGTCCGAGCTCGACGGCGCGCCGGATCCGGAGGCCCTGCTGTGGGGGTTGTGCGATCTCGCCTCGCCGTTGTTGCCCGACGTGCCGACGTTGTCGACGCTGGCCTCGGCGGAGGTCGACGAGGAGTCGCTGGTCGTGGTGTATCCGCGGTGGCCGGGGCCGTCGCCGGGGACGGGGAAGCGGCAGCGGATCGAACCCGGGGAGGAGCTGTACTCGATGGGCGACGTGCATCGCGACGCCGCCGAGGCGCTCGTACGTCGCTACACGTCCACCCCGTGGCCGGTCCTGTCGGGCCTGCTGGCTCCGCTGAGCGCCTACCGCTCGGCGGCGGCCGAACACCGCTCCAGGGCGGTGCTGCGGGCCTTGGGCGCCCCCGACCGCCGCTGACCGGTCGGCGAGGGGGCGCGCCCCGCGGTCAGTGCGCAGGCGGTTGCAGGAGGCCCGCGGTGAGGCCCTCCAGGATGCCTCGGCCGAGGTCCTCGCCGAGGATCGCGGCCGCGCGCAGGTCGGTGACGAACGCCCGCAACGCGCGGAAGGTCTCGCCGTAGGCGCGCTGGCGCTCCAGCGGTAGCAGTGGGATCTCGATGCGTCGCACGTCCACCCGCACGATGCTCGACCCGTAGGTCGCCTGCCGGGCGTGCGCGGGATCGGTCAGGAACCCGGCCAGGAACCACGGGTCGAGGGTCCCGGGGTCGGGGCGGAGCAGATGCAGGTTGGGGCCGAGTACGGCGTCGCGCTCGGCGTGGCCCGCGACCCGGACGGCGCCGGCCCACCCGCCCTCGGCGCTGCCGAGCAGGGTCGGCACGATCACGTCGCCGGCCCGGATGCGCGGGTGCTGCGCCTCGTCGGCCTCGCTCGCGGCCAGCCGTCCGGTGGGCGGGGCGACCGCCGCGAGGTCGGCGATGGTGAGCATGGCCACGGTCGGGCCGACGGGGGTCTCGGGGTCGGTGCGGGTCGAGCGCGAGGCGCTGCGGTGGAGCACGACCGCGCCGGTGCGGGCGAGGTCGGCGAGCGCGACGGAGCGCCAGGTCGCGGGCACGGTGTCGGCGGCGCGTACCTCGGGGACCAGATGCGGTAGGCGGGCGAGGGCGCCGAGGAGGCGCTCGCGGGTCTCGTCGACGCGCTCGGCGACGTTCACGTCGGTCGGTTGGGGCAGGTTGTGCGACGGGGTCAGGTCGACGTTGTCGTCGAGTAGTTCGATCAGCGGTACGGCGCGGCGCCGGCCCGGGATCTCGGCGAGATCCGCCGGGGCGGCGAGGAAGTCGCGCCACGCCTGTACCGCGGTCTGCGGCGCGGCGATGTCGTCGATCTCGGCGAACAGCACGTGTGAGGGCATCACGGCGCCGGAGGGGCGTTCGAGGATCCACACGTGCAGAGCGACCCCGAAGGGTGGCGCGGCGCCGGCGGGCAGTCCCACGACGGCGCGCAGCGCGCCCCGGCGCAGCAGTTCGGCTCGGATCCGCCGGCCCGAGCCGCGCGCGGCGACGGCGGGCGGCATGAGCAGGAGCACCCGGCCGCCGACTCGGGTGTGGCCGAGGGCGTGCTGGACCCACGCGAGTTCGGATTCGGTGCGCGGTGGGAGGCCGTATTCCCAGCGCGGGTCGTAGGCGAGTTCGTCGTGGCCCCAGTTGCGGTCGTTGAACGGCGGGTTGCCGACCACGGTGTCGAACTGTTCGCCCGGCCACGCGTCGGCGCGCAGCGCGTCGCCGCCGGCGATCGCGATGTCGGCTCCCGGGGCGGCGGCGAACGCGAGCCGGACCCGGACCAGGCGCGCGATCGCGGGCGCCTCCGCCTGCCCGCGCAACGTGTCGGCGGTGCGGGCGAAGCCCAGCAGGAGGTCGCCGTGCGTGGTGGCGGGGTTGAGCACGCTGCCGCCGGGGGCCCGGTCGACGCCGGCGAGTTCGGCGATCAGCGCGACGGCCGCGGCGGGGGTCGCGCTGCCGGGGCTCGCGGCGGATTCCGCGAAGCGGGTGTAGAGGTCGGCGAACACGGTCGCGGCGCCGCGCGTGGCGGCCAGTTCGCTCGCGGCCCCCAGGAGCGCCGCGTGTGCTCCGTCCGGTGCGGATGCGCCGTCGAGCAGGTGCTCTCCGACGTCGGCGAGCCGCTCGCCGACGTCGCCCGTCGCCACCACGAGCCGCCACAGGTGTTCCTCGGGAGCGACCTCGGCGATCTTGCCCTGGGCCCGCAGCCAGCTCTCGACGTGCCCGAGGGCGAACGTGGGGCTCGCGTCGCTCCCTCCCACGGGCTGCGGGAAGTCGTCGAAGCGGCGGCGCCAGTTGCTGACCGCGGCACGCCCGACGCCCGCGATGCGGGCGATCTCGGCAGCGGTGACCTGAGGGCTGGTGGACACCGTCTCCTCCTCATCGACGTGGTGGTGTGAACCTTCGGAGTTAACCACACCAGGAGAGCCGGATGAGTAAGCGGATATCCTGTTGACATGGTTCACAGGAGTTGCTCTTATTGACCTCGGCAGCACTCGCCGTTCTGGTTCGTCTCGACAAAAGACCGGTTTCGAGATCTCCCCGGTCCCCGAAACCTCTGCGAAGGGATCCACCTCATGCCCCCGCTCGCTCCGCGCCAGGCCGTTCAGCGGCAGTCCGCTCCGCACGTCGCCCCGCGGGGCCGCCGTCGTGGCTTCGCCACCGCCGCCGGCGTCGTCGCCGGCCTCGCGCTGATGGGCTCGCTGACCGCGTGCGACGCCAGGAAGGACGAAGGACAGGCATCGGTCGCCGGCACCGAGACGCCGCGGATCACCGACGCGGCGGGCACGGGCACCGCGTCGTCGCCGAGCGACTCTCCCAAGACCGACGCACCCGGGAGCGGCACGCCGAAGGCGGGCTCCCCCAAGGCGGACAACCCCAAGAAGGACGGCGGCAGCACCGACAAGGTCGCCCAGGATCTGCTGGCGCACCTGCGGACCACCCCGCACGGGGCGCTGGTGACCGGGGTCCGGATCGCGAAGACGTACGACAAGTACGACGTCTCGGTCGACACGCAACTCCCCACCGAGGTCCCGCTCACCACCGACCTGGAGGGCGAGAGCGCCCGGATGGACAAGGGCGACAAACTCGCCGTCGAGGCGATGCAGTGGACGCAGGACTCGTCGACCCTGGCGATCGGCTCGATCCAGGTGCTCGACCGGGACAAGGCCACGGCCGGCATCGCCAACGGCGGCGACAAGGATCCGAACAAGCCCGCGGCGGCGACGTACGCCGCGAGCATGCTCGCGAACCTCAAGACCACGACCTACGGCAAGCTGATCGCGCAGGTCCGGGTCGTGAAGACGTACACGGGCTACGACGTCGCGATCAACACGACGCTGCCCGCCGAGGTTTCACTCACCGACCACCTCGAGGCCGAGACCGCCCGGATGGACAAGGGTCAGGGGCTTGCCGCCGCCGCCAAGGAGTGGGCCCGGAGCGACACCTCGATCAAGGTCACCTCGATCCGGGTGCTCGACAAGGAGAAGGGCACGGCCGGCATCGAGAACCTCGGCTGAGCCGGACGCCGGCACGAACTTCCATCCCGGGGGGGATGGTGGGAACCGCGGGGGATGCGCAATGGACTCCCCCGGTTCCCGAGCCCAGGGGATCCCTGGGTGGGGACGCGAGGGCGGACGCCGGGGGGCGCCGCCCTCGCGGCATGTCCGGGCGCGGGCTCGGGTCGAAGCCGGACCGTCCCCCGGTCGGCTCCGGGGCGGCTCCGGAGCGGAGTCGGACCGGAGTCGGAGCGGAACCGGTCCGGCTCCGGTCCGGCTCCCAAGCGCCCCGGTCACCACGGCAGTTCGGCGAGGGCCGGTCCGATGTCGTCGCGTAGGACGGCGCCTTCGATCAGCCCGTACGGCCGGTCGGCGGCGTGATAGACCTCACCGGCGTTGTCCTGGCCGAACGGACTCAGGTCCACGAGGACGTGGTGACGGTTGGGCAGGACGAGCCGTACCTCGGCCAACTCCGCCCGGTCGGCCAGGACCGCTTCGCCCATCGCGTACAGGGTTTGCTGCAACGCGAGGCTGTGCGTCTCGGCGAACGTGCGCAGCATCACGTCGCGTGCGGCGAGGAACGACGCGTCCCAATCGGCGGCGACACCCACGTGCCGCCATCGGGCCTGCACGCTCGTGGCCAGGACACGATCCTCGGTGGGCCGCAGAGTCGTGTAACGGTCCGTCATGAAGCCGTGGAACTCGGACCCCGTGGACTTGAGGACGGTGACGTCCTCCAGCCCCGAACACACCTCGGTGCCCGCCGCGCCGTGCACGACGCCCGCGTATCGCGCTCCCGACGCGCGCGTCCAGGCGTGCGGGTGCGGGCCGTTCGCCGCCGGGATCCGCACCCACGGGTATTCGAGCAGGCGCACGCGCGCGGTGTCGATGGACGGGTACGCGTCGACGAAGTGTCGGGCCAGCCGCAGACCGAACTCCTCGACGGCGGGCAGCGGTCGGTCCTGAGCGAACGCGTACACCACGGCGCGCATCGTGTCGGTGGGGATCACCGCGGCGTTGTCGCCGGCCAGATGGGTGCGGTCGAGGTCGCCCGAGAGCGACACGGACACGTTGAGGTCGCACAGTTCGTGCTCGGTCGGAGTGTGGCGGGTCACGCGGACGAGCCGTACCTCTGCCTTGCCGTATCGATTAGGACCCAGAACGATCGCCATCGGGTCGACTCCCTCGCCGTGCGGGGTGCTGTTGCCGCGAAGCTAGTGCCGCTCTCGGAGCATGGTCAAAGGCGGTGATCCGGACATGTCATGGTGATTCGGCATCGGTGCCGAGACTGTAACGACTGGTTGACAGGGCTGTCCGGGTCCTCGGTCCGCGCCGGCCGCGAAGGGTAGGCTGCGGCGGAGTCCGCGGGGAGACGAGGCAGACCGGGTCGTTCCAGAACCTGGCGCCGCTCCCTGCTTCGGCACAGCACGCAGCACAGACAAGGGGGCGGCCGTCATGGATCCGCTGAAGCCGGGCGATCCCGGAGTTGTCGGCCGATACCGGTTGTCGGCCCGACTGGGGCAGGCCGGTCTCGGCACGGTGTTCCTGGGACGCGCCCCGGGTGGTGACCACGTCACGGTCAAACTCGTCCGACCCGATCTGGCGTCGGACACCACGTTCATGGAGCGTTTTCGCCAGGACGCGACGACCGCGCGCGAAGTCGGCGGTACCCACGTGGCGCACGTGCTGGACGCCGACGCCGACGGTACGCCGCCGTGGTTGGTCACCGAGCACGTCGCGGGTCCCTCCCTGGAGGAGGCCGTCGAGGCACACGGCGCGTTTCCCGAGGCTACGCTCCGCGCCCTCGGCGCGGGGTTGGCCGAGGGCCTCGCGGCCGTCCACGAAGCGGGTCTGACGCATCGTGACCTCAAGCCGGCCAACGTACTGCTCGGCGCGGACGGGCCGCGGATCGCGGACTACTCGCTCGCGCGCGCGCTCGGTTCGGCGGGGATGACCCGTACCGGAGTCGCCGATGTGCCCGGCCTGCCCGCTCCGGAGCAGGTGACGGGCGGGAGCATAGGCCCCGCGACCGACGTTTTCGCGCTCGGTGGCGTCCTGTGCCATGCGGCCGGGGTGGCGCCGTTCGGTGCGGGTTCGGTCGCGGAGATCGCCCAGAGTGTCGTCCGCCAGGCCCCGAAGCTGGCCGAACTTCCGGATTGGCTGCGGGAGATCGTGGTCGACTGCCTCAAGAAGCGTCCGACGGCCCGGCCGAGCGCGGCCGAACTGGTCGAGCGATTCGCGGCGAAGGGCGAGGACGCGGAGGCGGAGGCGGCGGCGAATTGGCTGCCGGCTGAGGTCTCGGCTCTGGTCACGGCTCGGACGGCGGAGGTTCGAGCCGGCGTACTCGGCCAGAGTGGCCCGGACGTCGCCGGGGTCCCGAAGGCTGAGCGGGACAAGTCGGCTGCGGATGGCGGGGGTTCGGACGTCGGCGCGGGTACGGCCGACGACGCGGGGGGTGACGGCGGCGGCGACGCGGAAGAGGTCGCGCCGGCGAAGGTCGAGGCGAACGGCTCCCGCGCTGCGCAGGCCGCGCCGGCCGCCGGGGGTGCTGCGGGTCGGCCTGCGGACAGGCCCCGGGCCGGGGTTGCCGAAGCCGGTGACCCGGCCGAGGACGAGAACGAGAACGAGAACGACGCAGCGGACGCGGCCGAGCCGGAGACCGCCGAGGTGCCGGCGCTCGCCGCGATCGTGGCGGCGGAGGCGGCCGAGGTGGCCTCCGCGAACGACGAGACGCCGGTCGCCACGCCGGCCGTGCGCGTCGCGAAGGGCGACGACGCGACTCCGG
>NZ_WWJX01000824.1 GCF_009865215.1 Streptomyces sp. SID3343
CGGTTCGGGCCTCCCGTCCGGGCCGGGGCGGGCCGCCGCCCGCCGGGCCCGCAAGAAACGCAACCGTCGGCGCAGGGTGTTCCTCCCGATCGGGATCGGCGTCTCGCTCCTCCTGCTGACCGGGATCTCGGCCGCCTACGTCGCCTACCAACGCCTGAACGGCAACATCAAGACCGACGCGGTGGACGGCAAGCTCAACGCCGACCGTCCCCAGGCGGGCGGCAACGGTACGGGCAAGCCGATGAACCTGCTCGTGATCGGCTCGGACTCGCGCGCCGGCGGCAACCGCGCGCTCGGTGGCGGCGGGGACATCGGCGAGCGCTCCGACACGATGCTGTTCGTCCACCTGACGTCCGATCGCAGGCGCGCGGTGGTGATGAGCATCCCGCGCGATCTGTTGGTCGACATCCCCTCGTGCGTGACCAAGGACGGCACGCGCTCCGAGGCCCGTCGCCGCGTCATGTTCAACTCGGCCTTCGAGGTCGGCGGGGCCGCGTGTACCCGCAACACCGTCGAGAAGGTCACCGACATGCGGGTGGACCACCACATCATCATCGACTTCGCGGGCTTCAAGGGCATGGTCGACGCGGTGGGCGGCGTCGAGATCTGCCTGCCCGGCAACGTGCAGGATCGCCAGGGCCACATCTCGCTGTCCGCCGGGCGGCGCAAGGTGGACGGCAGGGAGGCACTGGACTACGTGCGCTTTCGGCACGACAACGCGGTAGGCGGGGACGGCAGCGATCTGGGTCGGATCCGTCGGCAACAGGCGTTCATGGCCTCGCTCGCGCGCCAGATCCGCAGCAGCGACACGCTCACCAGCCCGACCAAACTCTTCGGCCTCGCCGACGCGTTGACCAAGTCGATCCGGGCCGACGAGGGGCTCGACTCGGTGAAGGACCTGGTCGAACTCGCACGCGGCCTCGGGAACCTGGACACCAAGGACATCACGTTCGCGCACATCCCGGTGTACAACCCGCCGGACGACACGAACCGGGTCGCGCTCGTACAACCGGACGCGCGCCGACTGTTCGAGGCGATCAACCGCGACGACCCGCTCGACGGAAGCCGCAAGCTCGCCGCCACCCCCGCCACCCCCACCGCGTCCGCCGCGGTCGAGCCGACCAGGCCGGCCGTACCGCACAAGCCCACGGCCAAGGCACCCGGAAAACGCACCAGCGCGAGCGCGACCGGCAGCCCACCTGCCGAGCCGTCGAAGCCACCGATCAAGCCCGTCACCCGAGACGCCAACCAGGATGTCTGCAGGGCGAATTAGGGGGAAGCCGGCTCGCGGAGCACCGCTTTTCCGCCCCCGCCGAAAGCCTCCGCGGAGGTCGACACGGTGCGATGACTTCGCGACGGCCGAAGCTCGCCCGGTGCTCCGGACCGACGCCGGCAAGGCCGTTCTCGCGTGATGCTCGGCGCGGCGAGTCGACCTTCAAACTGACCGGATGGACATCTCCCGGCTCCCGGCGGACGCACGCGACCGACGCCGAGCCGAGATCCGGGAGTTCCTGCGTTCGCGCCGCGCCCGGGTGACACCCGAGGAGATGGGCATGCCCGCCGGCAGTGGGCGACGTACGCCGGGGTTGCGCCGCGAGGAGGTCGCCGTACTCGCCGGCGTGGGAGTGTCCTTCGAAGGCCCGGCGCGCACCCGGGTGTTCGCCGCGGTCGGGATCGTGACGGGCGCCGGACTGGCAATGGGCGCGATGGCGGCCGGAGCCTTGGCCGACGCTCTGGGATGGCGCGCGTTCTTCGGCCTGCACGCGATACTGATCTCGTTCGTGATCCTGCTGCCGTTGTTGCCGAACTACCTCCTGGTATCGAATGGTTCCTCCAGCCGCTCGGCCGGCGTCACGATGTTGTGGATGACCCTCCCGATCCTGCTCACCCCGCTCCTGGCAGGGCGGCTCGTCCGGTGGGGGCTGTCCACGCGGGCCGTGTTCGGACTCAGCCTGGTGTGCCTGACGACGGGCGTCGCATGGCTCGCCGCGGTCCTGCGGCCCGGCGTCGACACAGCGACACTCGCCGGCCCGCTGATCGTTTTGGGCGCGGGCGTCGGTTTGAACTTCGGCCTGGTCGACGGCGCGGTGTTGACCGTGGTCGCACCGGAGGCCACCGGAACCGCGGCGGGCTTTCTCAACACGGTTCGACTGGGCAGCGAGGCCGTCGTGATCGCCGCGGCCGGCTCCGCGCTGGTCAACGTGACTCGCGCTCGACTCGACGACGACCTGGGAGCATTCCCCGCGTATCGGGGATCGGCCGGGGGACTCGTCAACAGTGTCAACGCGGGAGACCTCACCGGTCCGCTGTCCGAACTGCCGCCCGGGATCCAACCGGCCTTCACCGACTTCGTCACTCACGGACTCACCGACGCATGGCAGGCGGTCCTGTGGGTGAGCGCGGCCGTTTGCGCCGTCCTGTCCGTGGCGATCCACCGCATGCTCGCCGAGCCACGTCGAAAAACGTCCGCGGGGGATGAACCCCATGCCACGCCGAACGACGAACCGGCCCGAACACTCCCGTCGAGGAGACCGTCAAAGCTGTGGCCCGCACGAGCGGGTGGGAACCACGTCACGACCGGCCCGACCGAACCGCAACCGTGACCGGCAGGCCCAGGGAACGAACCCACGGCCACAGGCGAAGACCGCAACCCGTCAAGGCCCAGCGGCCCCCAGCAAAGGCAGGTGGACCTCGAAGCGGCACCCGCCCCCGATGTTCGCCACCGCCACGTGGCCCGAGTGCGCCTCGACGATCCCGCGGACGATCGCCAGGCCCAAACCCGCTCCGCCGCCCGGTGACGGCGTGCGCGCGTGGGTGCCACGCCAGCCCGTGTCGAAGACGCGGGGGAGGTCTTCCTCGGGGATACCGCCGCACGCGTCCGTCACCGACACCACGACCCTGCCCGCGGCCTCGCTCACCGATACCGCCACCGTTCCGTCGGACGGCGTGTGCCGGATCGCGTTGACCAGCAGATTCGTCAGGGCCCGCGACATCTCCCGCCCGTCCACCCGAACCGGTACCGCGACCATCCCCTCGCCCGCGACCCGCACCGAACACGACCGGGCCAACTCCTCGGTGCCCGCCATCGCGTCGGCGACCAGGTCGTACAGGGACATCCGGGCCAGGGTGAGCTTGAGTGCGCCCGCCTGGATCCGGGACAGCGCGAAGAGGTCGTCCACCATCGCGCTGAGCCGGTCCACCTCGGTCCTGATCCGTCGGTGATACCGGGCCGGATCCGTCGGCAGGCCGTCCTCCAGCGCCTCCGCCATGGCCCGCAGACCCGCGAGGGGAGTACGCAGGTCGTGCGAGATCCAGGCGATCAGTTCCCGCCGGGCGTGCTCGACCGCCCGCTCCCGCTCGCGCGACTCGGCCAGTTGCACCCCGGCCCGATCCAACTCCCGCCCCAACTCGGCGAGTTCCGCCACGGTCGAGATCCGTCTCGGGACACTCGCCGCCGAGGTCGGACCGCCACCCGAATCGACACCGCCGCCCGAACCGGGGCCGCCGCTCGGGACCGTCCCGCCGTCGCCCAACTCCCGTGCGGTTCGCCGCAAATCCCGGACGTCGGCCACCACCGGCCGCCCCAGCAGCACCGCGACACCCACCGCGAGTACTGCCGAGACCGCGCACACGACCATCACCACGGTGAGGTCGTGCGACGAGAGCAGCATGGCCTGCGCGACACCCACCGTGCCGGCGGCCATGGTCGCGATCGTCACGATCGACAACGCCGCGAGGGCGACCGCGAGGGGGCGCTGCCGGACCGCGCGCAGGCCGAGCAGGCCCAGCAGCGCGACGCCGAGGCCGCAGCCCGCCGCGATCACACAGATCAACCCGAAATCCCTCAGCGGCATATGGGTTCGACCTCCAGGCGGTAACCCACGCCCCACACGGTCACCAGGAGCCGGGGCGCGGCCGGGTCGTCCTCCACCTTTTCCCGCAGCCGGCGCACATGCACCGTCACCGTCGACTGGTCGCCGAACTCCCAGCCCCACACGCGCCGCATCAACTCGTCCCGGGAGAACGCCCGCCCGGGGTTGCCGAGAAAGAAGCACAGCAGGTCGAACTCGCGTGCGGTCAGCGACAGTTCGCGCCCGCCCCGAAACACCCGATGAGCCGCGACGTCCACCTCGACGTCGGCGTGCCGCAGCACCGCGGGGGCGGCCGCGACAGCCGTCGGCGGCGCCGCGGTCCGACGCAGCACCGACTGCACCCGCAAGACCAGTTCCCGCGGACTGAACGGCTTCGTCACGTAGTCGTCCGCGCCGACCTCCAGACCCGACACCCGGTCGCCCTCGTCGCCGAGCGCGGTCAGCATCACCACCGGTACCGGGCCGCGCTCGCGCAGCCGACGGCACACGTCCAGACCGTCCATGCCCGGCAGCATCAGATCCAGCACCACCAGATCGGGCATCTCGGCGAAGGCCATGGCAAGAGCGGACGGCCCGTCGGCGGCGTGCGCGGTGGCGAATCCCGCGCGCTCGAGATAGCCCACGACGACTTCGGCCACGGTCGGGTCGTCGTCGACGACGAGCACCTTCATGTCGGCGAGTGTAGGTGCGGGTGGGTGCCGGTAGATGGGTGAACGGGGGCGAATCGGACCCGAGGCCACATCCGTAAGACCCTCGTAAGCCACCTGGCCCAATCGTGGCGACGTCAGCACTTCGTAAGCACGTCAAGCCCGGGTATGCGGCCCTCGCCTACTTAGCGTGAGCGTCATGGACGCCTCATCACCGCACTTCGTGGATGTCGTTTTGCCGTGCCTCGACGAGGCCGCCGCACTTCCGTGGGTACTCGGCCGAATGCCGGCCGGCTATCGAGCCGTCGTCGTCGACAACGGCTCGCAGGACGGATCGGCCGAACTCGCCCGCGCACTGGGCGCCACCGTCGTCGTGGAGGACCGCCGGGGCTTCGGCGCCGCGTGCCACGCGGGGCTGCTCGCGGCGACCGCGCCGGTGGTGTGCTTTTGCGACTGCGACGCGTCGCTCGACCCGCGCGAACTGCCGCGGGTCGCCGATCCGGTGCTCGCGGGCGACGCCGACCTCGTCCTCGGCCGCCGCCGACCACAGACCCTGGGCGCGTGGCCGCTGCACGCCCGGGCGGCCAACG
>NZ_WWJX01000825.1 GCF_009865215.1 Streptomyces sp. SID3343
ACGCTTCGCGAGGAGGCCGCCGCGGCACTCGAATCGGCGACGGCCGACGCCGAACGGATGCGCGGCGAGGCCGAGACGGCCGCGCTCACCCAGCTCGAACAGGCCGACACCGATGCCGCCCGACTGCGCGAGGAGGCCGAGGCCGAGGCCGCCCGCCTGCGCACCCAGGGCGCGCAGGCGCTCGAAGAGGCCCGCGACGAGTCGGCGGAGCTGCGCGACCGGACCAAGGCCCGGGCCCGCGAACTGTTGGAGAAGGCCGAGGCGCGAGGCACCGACCTGCTGGAGAACGCGACCACCCAGGCCCGGCTGGCCAAGGAGGACGCGGCCCGCGCGGTCGCCGAGGCCGAGGCGGAGGCGGAGGCCGTGCGCGCGGCGGTGGTCGGGATCGAGGACGCCGCCCGTGAGGAGTCCGAGCGGCTCACCGTGCTGGCCGAGCGCGATCTCGCCAAGGCACGCGACGACGCGGAGACCATGCTGGTGCGCGCCCGCGCCGAGGCCGACGCGACGGTCACGGCCGCGCGCAAGCACGCCGATCGGATGAAGTCGGATTCGGATCGCGAGGCCGAGAAGACGCGAACGGCCGGGCGGGAAGCGGCCGGCAAGGAGATCCGCGAGGCCGAGGAGGCCGCTCTGCGGTTGCGCGAGCAGGCCGCGGCCGAACTGGACAAGGCCGCCAACGACGCCGAGCAGATGCTCATCCGGGCCAAGGGCCGGGCGACCGAGATCGTCGGCAACGCCGAGCGCAAGGCCGAGCAGCGGGTCGCCGAGGCGATCGAACAGTCGGACCGTCTGCTCGCCGAGGCGCAGGCCGAGGACGAGCGACTGCGTGCCGAGGCGACCGCGGTGATAGAGAAGGCGCGCGGCGATTCCGACGCGATGATCAGCGAGACCCGCCGCGACACCACCGCGACCCGCGAGCGTTCCGACAAGGAAGCCGAACAACTGGTCGAGCGCGCGCGCCGGCAGGCCGCCGAGGGCCTCAAGCAGGCCGGCAAGCGGGTGGACGACCTCGTTTCGGCCGCGGAGGAACAGGTGAGCGAAGCCCGCGTGGACGCCGAGAAGATGAAGGTGAACGCGGCGGAGGAAGCCGAGCGGATTCGCGACAAGGCCGGTTCCGAGGCGGATAGGGTACGCATTGCCGCGGTGAAGAAGGCCGAGGCGTTGCTCTCGGAAGCGGAACAGCGTCTGGCCGACGCCCAGAAGGGCGCGGACGACCTGCGGGCGAAGGTGGCCGAGCAAGTGGCCGCCGCCCAGCGGGAGGCGCAGGCGGTCCGTCGCAAGACCGCCGCGGATGCCGAGAAGGTTCTCGACGAAGCGCGGAAGGAGGCGGAGCGACTGCGCACCGAGGCGCGCAAGGACGCGGACCGTCATCGTGCCGACGGACAGCGCAAACTCGACGAGTTGAACCGCAGACGCAAGGACATCACCGCCGAGATGGCGCGCGTACAAGGGGTATTGGACGCGCTCGCCGCTCCGGGAAGTCTTGCCTCCGGCAAGGGCAACCCCTCGTCGGGTGGTTCGTCCGGCAAGGGCCCCGCCACGAAGGGCGTCGGTTCGTCGTCATCCGATTGAGCGATGCCGGCCGGTTCTCATCTCCCGGTCGGGTCGATGCCTTGCCCGATTCGTGCCAGGATTCCACCCGTCACCTCATTCACCGCACCGGTCTTACGACAGGAACCCCATGAGCGACACCAACAATTCTCCGCACGGCTTCGACATCGTCCGGCGTGGGTACGAGCGTTCGCAGGTTGACGACCGCATCACGAAGCTCGTCTCCGACCGGGACAGCGCGCTCGCGAGGATCTCGGCGCTGGAGAAGCGCATCGAGGAACTGCACCTCGAGAGCCAGAACGCCCAGGCCCAACTCGCCGACGCCGAACCGTCGTACGCGGGTCTGGGTGCGCGCGTCGAGAAGATCCTCCGCCTCGCCGAGGAAGAGGCGAAGGATCTGCGCGAAGAGGCTCGCCGCGCCGCGGACCAGCACCGCGAACTGGCCGAGGCCGCCGCACAGCAGGTCCGTTCCGACGCCGAACAGTACGGCAAGGAGCGCAAGGCCAAGGCCGAGGACGAGGGTTCGCGGATCCTCGACAAGGCCAAGAGCGATGCCTCGCAGCTTCGCGGCGAGGCGGCCAAGGACGCGTCGGCCAAGCGTGAGGAGGCCGAGGCCCTCTTCGAGGAGACCCGGGCCAAGGCCGCCCAGGCCGCCGCCGACTTCGAGACCAACCTCGCCAAGCGTCGCGAGCAGTCCGAGCGTGACCTGGCGGCCCGTCAGGCGAAGGCCGAGAAGCGGCTGTCCGAGGTGGAGCACCGCGCGGAGCAGCTTCGCCTGGAGGCGGAGAAGCTGCGTACCGACGCCGAGCGTCGTTCGCGTCAGACGATCGAGACGGCGCAGCGCCAGGCCGACGACATCGTCGCGGACGCTCGCGCCAAGGCCGACCGGATCCGCTCGGAGTCCGAGCGCGAGCTGGCCGCGCTGACCCACCGTCGCGACAGCATCAACGCGCAGCTGACCAACGTGCGCGAGATGCTGGCCACGCTCACCGGTGCGGCCGTCGCCGCCGCGGGTGTGAGCATTGATGACGACGACGACAAGATGCCGGGTGTGCCGGCGCAGCAGAGCCGCTGACGTTCTGCGGGTACACGCCGCCAGGGTGGTTTCTCGGCCGGGCGGCGGGCAGGTTCCACGAGGACCTGTCCGCCGCCCGGCCGCTTTTTCGTGACGGGCCGGCTCATCGGCAGACCCGTGGCATGCGAGCTTGGTGAACGAGGGGTACGGGGATGGGACGGCTGCGGAGCATGTGGAGACGTCCGAGATCGGGGACGCCGGGCTCGGGGGCACCGGCGGGCGACGCGACGGCGGCCGACGCGGGGGTCGCGGGCGCGGGGGTCGCGGGTGCGGGGGCCTCGGGTGCCGATACGGCTGACGCGGGTGCCGGGGCCGCGAACGGCGGTACGGCGGGGGCCGATCCCAGGGCCGGCGCGGTGACGGGTTCGGCCGGTTCGGCCGGTTCGACGGGTTCGGCCGCCGACGGTAGCGATGCCGGTGGCAGCGGCGGGGTGGCGGACGCCGGCCGGAGCGCGCCGGGGTCGATGTCCACGACGCCCGCCCCGGTTCCGGCCCAGGCCGACCGCGCGAGTGCGACCGTCACCACACCCGACGGCGTCGACGTCCAGGTCGTGGTGAGCAGCGAGGCCAAGCCGGACGACTCGGACGGCAAGGCCGCGGTGAAACCGTGGACCGGCGTCGGTTCGCGCTTCGGCGATCCCGGGCAGCCGCTGCGTCGTTCGTCCCCGTTCTACATCGGCTTCGTCGGCGGGCTCGGTCTGATCACGGCGTGGATCCTCGCGCAGGCCGTGATGGGCATCCAGCACGTCCTGATCATCATCCTGATCTCGTTCTTCCTCGCGGCCGGCCTCAACCCGTTCGTCGAGCGCCTCGAACACCGGGGCATGACCCGGCGATGGGCCGTCGCCACGGTCGCCTTCGGGTTTGTGATCGTGGTGGCCGGCTTCGTCACCGCGATAGCGCAGCCGCTCGTCGAGCAGACCTCGAACCTGATCAACTCGATTCCCGACAGCCTCACCGAGCTGTTGCACAACGAGCAGTTCAAGCGGTTGGACGAGAAGTACGACATCGTCGATCGGGCCAAATCCTGGGCGGCGAACGCCAATACGGCGGAGAACCTCGCGGGCGGCCTGTGGGGCTTCGGCAAGATGGTGCTGACGTCGTTGTTCGACACGCTCACCGTGATCGTGTTGACGCTCTACTTCCTGGGCTCGCTGCCGAACATCAAGGAACACATCTACAACCTGTTCCCCATGACCCGCCGGGCGCGCGTGCGGTTGCTCGGTGACGAGATCCTGTCCGGCATCGGCGGCTATGTGAACGGCGCGCTGATCGTGGCGTCGTGCGCGGGGCTGTCGTCGTTCATCTTCCTGATGATCCTGGGCAACGACTACGCGCTGCCGCTCGCGCTCGTGATCGCGTTCACCGACCTGATCCCGATGATCGGCGCGACCATCGGCGCGGCGGTGGTCTCGATCGTGGTCTTCTTCGACTCCCCCGGCAAGGCGCTGGCGTGCGTCATCTTCTTCCTGGCCTACCAGCAGTTCGAGAACTACGCGATCTACCCGCGCGTGATGAGCCGTGCGGTCAACGTGCCGCCGGCGATGACGGTGATCGCGGCCCTGGTGGGCGGCGCACTCCTCGGGGTCACCGGGGCCCTGCTGTCGATCCCGATCGCGGCGGCCGTCCTGCTCATCCTGCGCGAAGTGGTGACGCCCCGTCAGAACCAAACCTGACACCGACCACCGACCACGCCGCCCCGGACGTCCGTACCGCTTTCGTCCTTGTCAATACTCCGCTGGAAGGATTCTGCACACCTTTCTCGAACCCGTGACCCACTTTCTGCGGCACGAGCGGGGGCCGTCGGCAGGGGCGAGGCGGCCCTAGGCTCGAAGTTCCAACCCCGAAGATCAATCACCGAACACACCTGGGAGTGCGGCAACAGATGATCGAAGCGAGAGGGCTCACCAAACGCTATGGGACCAAGCTGGCGGTGGACCAGCTTTCCTTCCAGGTGCGTCCGGGCTCGGTGACCGGCTTCCTGGGGCCCAACGGCGCCGGCAAGTCGACCACCATGCGGATGATCCTCGGCCTGGACGAGCCGTCCGGCGGCGACGTCACGGTCAACGGCCGGCCGTACCGCCATGTGCAGGCGCCGTTGCGGGAGATGGGCGCGCTGCTCGACGCCAAGGCGATGCACGGTGGACGCACCGCGTACAACCACCTGCTGTGCCTGGCGCAGAGCAACGGCATCCCCAACCGCCGGGTGGACGAGGTCCTGGGCATGGTCGGCCTGAGCCAGGTCGCCAAGAAGCGTTCGAACGGCTTCTCGCTCGGCATGGGACAGCGGCTCGGGATAGCTTCGGCGCTGCTCGGCGACCCCGGCATCCTGATGTTCGACGAGCCGGTCAACGGCCTCGACCCCGAGGGCATCCTCTGGATCCGCAACCTGATGAAGCAGCTCGCTTCCGAGGGTCGCACCGTCTTCGTCTCCAGCCACCTGATGAGCGAGATGGAGGTCACCGCCGACCACCTGATCGTGATCGGCGCGGGGAAGATGATCGCGGACACGTCGATGCGCGACTTCATCGAGACGAACTCGCAGGCGTTCACCGTCGTGCGCTCGCCCAAGGTCGAGCAACTCAAGGCGCTGATCGAGGGCAAAGGCGCGAGCATGAGCCCCGAACACGGCGTGGAAGGCGCGTTCCGCGTCCACGACATCGCCCCGGCGGTGATCGGTGACCTCGCAGCCGAACACGGCATCCCGCTGCACGAGTTGTCGCCGCGCTTCGACTCGCTCGAAGAGGTCTACATGCGGTTGACCCAGCACAGCGTGGAGTATCGCGCGGGCGTCCCGGGCGGTCCGCCGCCGGGGTGGGGAGGCCCGCCCGGGGCGATGCCGCCGGGCACGCAGCCCGGGATGGTCCCCCCCGGCTACCCCCAGCCCGGCGGTCCGCCCGCCGGCTACGGCCCGCCGCCCGGCTACCCGCAGCAGGCCGGCGCACCCGCCGGTTCCCCGTCCCTGTCCAAGCCTCGGTCCAACGGAAGCGAGGGCTGAGCGATGGCACAGAACACGCCGCCCCCCATGCCGCAGGGCGCTTCGCACCCCACGCCCGAGCAGTATCAACAGCACCAGCAGCAACACATGCCCCAGCAACAGCAGTTCCAACAGCACCCCGGTCAGCAGGCCCCCTATCCGCCGGTGCAGCAGGTACAGCCGCACGGTCAATTGGGCGGTGGCAACGCGGGCTTCGGGCGGGTACTGCTCTCCGAATGGACCAAGATCCGCACGGTGCGCTCCACGATGTGGACGCTGATCGTGATGGTCGGGCTGATCGTGGGCATGGCGGTGCTGCTCGGTGGCGTCGCCAAGCCGGGGGGAGCCGACGACTACGTCGCGTTGTCGTTGATCGGCGTGATGATCGCGCAGATCGCGGCCGCCACGTTGGGCGTATTGACCATCTCGGCCGAATACACCACGGGCATGATCCGCACGACGTTGACCGCCTACCCGCGCCGGATCCAGGTCCTGGTCGCGAAGGGGCTGGTGTTCGCCGGTTTGATGTTCGTGGTCGGCGTGGTCACCAACGGCATTTCCGCCCTGATCGGCCAGTCGATGCTGACGTCCCGGTTCGGCGACTCGACCGTGGACACGGACCTTTTCCGCAGCATCGTGGGCAGTTCGCTCTACCTCGCGGTGATCGGCCTGTTCGGCCTCGGTCTGGGCGCGTTGCTGCGGCACTCGGCGGGCGCGATCACCGCGCTCCTGGGCGTCATCCTGCTGCCGATGATCATCGGCCCGATGCTGCCGTCCGGCGGCGACAAGGTGATGGAATATTCGCCGATGTTCGCGTTGATCAAGCTGATCGGCGGTAGTGACGGCGAGGACGGGCTCGGCGCGTGGCCGTCACTCCTGCTGATCGCGGTCTACGCCGCGATCGCACTGATCGCCGGCGGCGTGCGGTTGACCTCCCGCGACGTGTGATCGGATTCGCCCGGCGAAGCTGACCGATCGTCAAAAACTTGGCCGGCTTGCCGAAAGCGACGAGAAAGGCCGCACTCGACGAACGTCGGGTGCGGCCTTTCGGCCGTTTTCGGGGTGACTCGCACCACTGGTGCGATCACATCGAAACAACGTCCGACGATATGCTCACGTCTCATGTATGGGCAGGGGGATCCAGGAACACCCGACGCAGCGGATGCGGCAGTAGTGCGCGCTCCCGCTCCGGTTCACCGGAGCCGTCGTTCGGGGGGCGGTTTGGCCGCCGGACTCGGGTCCGCGGGCGCCGTCTTCGCCTTGGCGGGCATCGCCACCGCCGTTGTGCTGCTGGGCGATTCCGACACGATGTGGCAGTCGGCGCTCGCCGGCATCCTCCTCACCACCGCCGTCGCGCTGTCGGCCGGCGCCGCGTGGTTGCGGCACCGGGTCTCCGAGCGGCGCATCACCCGGTTGCGGGAACTGACCGTACGTCAGGCCGCCGAAGGCGCCCGGCTCGAAGCCGAACGCGCGCGTCTGGAGGCGGAACACCAGGAGCTGTTGCTCGGTCGGGTGGCGCTCGCCGACGAGGAAACCCTGATGCGCGGCCGGGTACACGACGTGTTCGTGAACCTGTCGATGCGCTCGCTGACCCTCGTCGAGCGCCAACTCGACCTGATCGAGAAGCTCGAACACGGTGAGGACGATCCGTCCCGCCTCCAGGACCTGTTCCGGCTCGACCACCTCGCGACCCGGATGCGCCGCAACAGCGAGAACCTGCTCGTCCTCGCGGACGCCGACGAACGCCGCGGCCGGCGCCCCCCGATCCCGCTGCTGGACGTGGTGCGCGCGGGTGTCTCCGAGATCGAGCGCTACGAACGCATCGACGTCGGGCACGTACCGCGCGCCGAGGTGCTCGGTCGGGCCGCCGACGACATCGGCCACCTGCTCGCCGAACTCCTGGAGAACGCCGCCGCCTACTCGGCGCCGGAGTCCCGTGTGGAGGTCGGTGGTTGGACGCTGGAGAACGGCGAGGTCGTGTTGTCGGTGGACGACAACGGCATCGGTGTGCCGGCGGACCGGCTCACCGAGTTGAACTCGCAGATCGAGCGGGACAGCGCCGAGGAGGAGGCCGCGAGCGGCGGCGGCCTGGGCGTGTTCGTGGTCGGTCGGCTCGCCCGGCGGCACGGGATCCGGGTCCAGTTGCGGCCGCGTCCGCAGGGCGGGCTCAGCGCGGTCGTGGTGATTCCGGCCGCGGCGTTCAACGGACTCGGGCCCTCCCCCGCCGAGTTCTCCGCGGAGCGCGACCGGGAACAGGAGCGCGAGCGGGACCGGATGACGATGCCGGGCATCGCACCGGGAGCGCGCGCGATCCCGCCG
>NZ_WWJX01000826.1 GCF_009865215.1 Streptomyces sp. SID3343
CTCGCGAAGCACCACTTTTCCTCCCCCGCTTCGCTCCTCCGGAAAAGCGGCACTCTGCTCGCGACTTCGGGTCCCTCCGCTTCGCTCCGTGCCCCGAAGTCTCACTGAAAGGCGCGGCTCCGCCGCTCTCCTCGCTGCGCTCGTCGAACACCGCACGCAAGCCGATCAGTGGGCGCTGACGCGCCAAGACCGCAACCGAGTCCCGCTCCCGAGGTAAGCCCCACCGTCCCCGCAGCCGCCCACCCACCCCGCGAGGGGCGACCAAGCCGCCCCCGCCCGGGTGCCACCGCAGCCCGATCCGTTCCCAAGCCGAGCCCCACCACCCACCCCGCAAGCCGCGACCACGTCACCCCCGCCGAGGTAACACCGCAGCCGGGTCTGGTTCCCGAGCCGAGCCCCACCACCCACCACCCCGCGAGGCGCGACCACGTCACCCCCGCCGAGGTAACACCGCAGCCGGGTCTGGTTCCCGAGCCGAGCCCCACCACCCACCCACCCACCCCGCGAGGCGCGACCACGTCGCCCCCGCCGATGTAAATCCGCAGCCGCGAACCGAACGCAACGGGTGGTGCGGGTGGGAACAAACCCCCCCGACCAAGACGAAGCCGCAGCGCCCCCGCCCCACCCCACCCCGACCCGCCCCCGCCACCGCAAAAGGCGCCCGCCACGCTCACCCACCGGACGCCTCCGGCGGCAACCGCAGGACGACTACCGCCGCATCATCACCGCTCCCCGTCGCGGCGGCCGCTGCCAAGACCGCGTCCGCGATCTGCTCGACGCCCTCGCGCCACCGCGCCGAGGCGCATGCCGCGGCCCGCTCCAAGCCCGCGTCGATCGAGACGTCGTGCGCTTCCACGACGCCGTCGGTGACCAGCACGATCGTCGAGCCGGGAGCGAGGGTCGTTCGGTACGACGGATACGTGGCGCCTTCCATGACCCCGAGCACCGGGCCGCCGGGCGTCTCCACGACACGGGGTGTGCCGTCCGGGTCGAGCACGATCATCGGGACGTGGCCCGCCCGGCCCACCGAACACACCCCGGTCGCCGGGTCGATCCACAGCAGGGAACAACTGGCGAAGGTGTCGCGGTGCAGGGCCGAGACGAGTTCGTTCGTCCGGGTGAGTACGTCCGCCGGGTCCGGGTGCTCGGACGCGAACGCCCGCTTGGTCGTGCGTACCTGGCCCATGAACGCCGCCGCGTCCACGTCGTGTCCCTGCGCGTCGCCGATCGCCACCAACGCGGTGCCGTCGTCGCGGGCGATCACGTCGTACCAGTCCCCGCCCACTGACAGCCCGTCACGCGCCGGCGCGTAGCGCACCGCGATCTCCAGGCCCGGTACGTGCGGCAGACGCGCGGGCAACATGGTGCGCTGCAGCGCCTCGGCCAGTTCGGCGCGGGCCTGCTGGAGGCGGATCCGCTCGATCGCCTGACCCGCGAGCTGGCCGAAGGTGCGCATCAGCGCGCGCTCGTCGGAGCCGGGGCGATGGTCGCGGTCGTAGACCACCGCGAGAGCGCCGATCGGCTGCCCTCCCGCCACCGCGAACGGGATCATCGCGTACGCCTGCGCGCCGGTCGCCTCGATCACCTCGTGCGCGTCGGGCCAATCCGCCTCGTGCTGGGCCCGTGACTCGACGAAGACCGGTTCGCCGGTGCGGATGGCCCACACCAGTGGCCGCCGGACGACGTCCAGCCCGATGCCCTCGGTCGTGCGCGCGAACTCCTCGGAGATCCCGGGACCGTACGGCACGTGCAGGCGACCGCGCTCGATCAGCGCGACCACGGCGCCCGTGCCGCCGAAGACCGACGCCGCCCGGGTGAGCATGACCGCGCTCAGTTCGTCCTCGGTGACCGCGCGGATCAGCGCGGCCGAGACCTCGGCGAGACGGCTGCTGCGTTCGCGCTCGGCGCGCAGTCGAAGGTCGGCCTCCGCGCGCCGGCGGATCGCCTCGGTCTGGTCGTGGTTGACGCCCACGATCACGTCGCGCCCGTCGATGCCCAGGCGCAGTCGGCGTACGTGCGATTCGAGCCAGTGCCACCCGCCGTCGTCGGCCCGGATCCGGAACACGACTCGGGCCTCGTCGACGTCGGATCGGGTGAGAGTGGCGATCAGCCCGTCGACCTCGTCGCGGTCGTCCGGGTGCACGTTGTCGAGCCACCCGGGGTCGGGCGAGCCGGGGTCGGGCATGACATGACGAATGAATCGGGCACGTCCGCCGTGCCAGCGCCACACTCCGGAGTCGAGGTCGTAGGTCCACAGGCCGAAGCCGCCGAGTTTGGCCGCGAGCCGAAAGTGGACGAGCTGGGCGTCGAGTTCGTTGTCGCCGAGGAGCTCGCGCAGCACGATCTCCCGGTCGTCCACCATGATCGCCTCGAACAGGCAGGCCACCCCGATGCCGTCGGACGCGGGCAGCTCGACCACCTTGGTGGCCGCCCGGCCGGGTCGATGGCCGGCCTCGGACACGAGCTCGGCCCACGTCTCGTGCGCCTCGTGACCGAGCCGGTCCCCGAACAGGTCGAGCAGCGGTCGGTCCAGGGCCTCCCCGAGCAGCCCCGTGGCGCGGGCGAAGCGCGGGTTCAGGTCCAGGACCCGACCGTCGGCACCGATGCGAGCGGTCGCAACGGTCGGGTCGAGGGCGATGCCCATCCCCATGCGCCGCGCGTGGTGCGTCGTGTGGTGCGGGTCGGACCCGTGCGCGTGGTGCGTCGTGTGAAGCGAGTCGGACCGCTGCGCGTGCTGCGTCATGTGGTGCGTGTCGGACCGGTTCGCCGTATCCCCAGTGCGCGCCTCGCCCCGTGTCAGGCGGTGCGCCCGGCCCGTCTTCCTCCCCCATCGACGTTAGCCCGATACGGGCCCGGGGGCGCGGGGGGCTTTGGACCCCGCGGCCGGGACCTTGGCCCCGGCTCCCGCCCCGGCGATTCCTCAGCGGGTCCGCCACTCCCGGCTGTGCCTGCGGATCTCGGCGGCGGAGAAGTTCTCGTGGTCCTCGCCCCACGCGGTGACACCGTCGAAGGTCCACTCGGTGAGCCCGTTGACCGTGAACAGGTTCGGGTTGAGGAAGAAGCCGAGCCGGTTGTGCATGCGCCCCTCCGCGTGCAGCTCGCGGCCGAGCTCGTCCACGCCGTCGAGCACGACGCGGGTGCCCCACCCGGTGGCGTCGTCGCGCTCGACCACCTCGCGCCGGCCCTTGGCGAGCTTGGCCCACACGCCGTCGCGCACCAGATAGCCGTGGATGGACACGCACCCGGAGCCGAAGTCCATCGTGATGCTGTGGAACGCGTCGCGCTCGGACGCGGTCGCGTAGCTGTACCCGCCGCGCCTGGCGGGCGACGCCATCAGCCCCTGCCCGAACTGCGAACGCGGCCCCCACGAGCGGTCGCGGAAGCCGTACGCGTCGACCGGGATCACCTCGCCGCGCAGCACGACCGTGCCGGTGTAGCGACCGGGCTGATCGACGTGTTTCTCGCCGAGGTAGTGCGGCGGGAGCACGCCGGTGAAGGTCAGGTCGACGTGGATCTCGTCGCCGCCGTCGGGGTCGTCGTAACCGATCTCGTACACGCACTGCGGTTCGACGCAGCGATAGCGGATGCCGTTCGGCAGCCGGATGTCGGTCAGGTCCTGGTCCGGGATGGGCAGGTGCCAGAAGTTCTTGGCGTACAGCGCGTCGTGCGGGTGCTGTCCGCTGTCGTCCCAGAAGTACGCGCCGCCGGCCGCGACCCCCTGATTCGCCCGAAAGAACGGATACAGCTGCCCGGACAGCCGCCGCTCGGGAACGGTGAAGGTGAACCAGGAGGTCTCGGACCAGTACGGGTCGTCGCTGGTCGGCGGGTGGAACATGTCGTCGGGGTGATGAGTGGTCATGGGCAACGGGTACTACGGGTACTTGCCCAAGTCAATCACTTGTCCGGCATGACCTCCACGGCGAGCGGTCCGTCGCCGGGGACCCGCTCGATCAGCGAGGTCGTTGCGCCGACATTTCGTTCGAGTTTCCGGGACGCTGCGCGACGATGTCCGGGTTCGGGCCGACGACCCGGACTCGTTGTGCGGCAGCGGAACACCGCTCACCGGCGGCGCGCGGGGACGCTTCGTCGCTGGGTGAACCCGTCTGCCGCAGGCGGACAAAGCCCGGTGGCGGACAAGCCGGCTAGGGGTGCAGCGCCTTGCGCAGGGACGCGAAGGAGCCGGTGGCGCAGTCCTCGCAGCGGGGGATCAGGTCGAGGAAGCTCATGAAGCCGTGCACCATGTCGTCGAAGCGTTCGAACTCGACCGGGTTGCCGGCGGCGCGCAAACGATCGGCGTACTGCGTGCCTTCGTCGCGCAGCGGGTCGTAGCCGGCCACCACGACGTGGGCGGGGGCCAGCCCGGTCAGATCCTCGGTCGTGCCGATCGAGGCGTACGGGCCGAGTTCGTCGGCGGGGCGGCCGCCGAAGTAGTGGCCCATGAACCACGCGATCGAACTCGCGGTCAGCAGTGGGGCCTCGGCGTTCTCGGCCTGCGATGTCGTGCCCTCGACCCCCGTCGCCGGGTACCAGAGCATCTGGAACTCCGGCTGGGGGAAGCCTTCCTCACGGGCCATCAGACACGCCGTGGCGGAGAGCGTCGCGCCGGCGCTGTCGCCCGCGAGGGCCACCCGGGTCGGGTCGCCGCCGAAGTCGGCGGCGTGCTCGCGGACCCAGCGGTAGGCCGCGAACGCGTCCTGGACGGCGGCCGGATACGGGAACTCCGGGGCGAGCCGGTAGTCCACCGCGATCACCAGACACTCGACGTGCCTGGCGATCCGCCGGGCGAGCGCGTCGTGACTGGCGAGACCGCCGATCACGAAGCCGCCTCCGTGGAAGAACACCGTCACCGGCAGGTTCGGTGCGTCCGAGGGCCAGTACACGCGCACCGGCAACTCCCCTCCCGGGCCCGGGATCGTGTGGTCCTCGACCCGAGGCAGCTCGGTCAGCACCGGCAACAGGCCGATGCCGGCGTCTATGATCGCGCGCGCCTCGGCCGCCTCCCCGGTGAACATGTCCTCGGGCATCACGCTCAACAGCTCCACGAGCTGCGGATCGATCGGCACCGTTCCCCCTTCGTCGGGACCGGCCGGTGACTCCGTACCGGCCGGTGACTCCGTACCGGCCGGTGACTCCATACCGGCCGGTGACTCCATACCGGTCGGTACGGAATGTACGGCGCTCGCCGTGCGGACGGAAGGCACACGGGGGCGCCTCGCGGCCGAATCCGCCCACGCCTGCGGCGAGTTCAGCTAGAGCCGGGAAACGCCGACACCGGCGGCCGCCACGCCAGCACGTCGTCCAACGGCCGCAGCGCCGCATCGGGCGCGAACCGGCCCGCGGCCCGCAACAACGCATCGCGAACGGCGACCGCCACCGGGGACTCCCACTGCGCCATCGCGCCCATCCGCCGTGACGCGCGCACGATCGCGGTGGTCCGGGCCAGCCGCCGCTCGGTGTAGCCCGGCAGCGCGTCGACCACCGTGTCCGCGGTGGCCGCCGACAAGACGTCGGCCACCTCCACCGCGTCCTCCAGCGCCTGGTTGCCGCCCTGGCCCAGGTTCGGCGTCATCGCGTGCGCGGCGTCGCCCAGGAGCACGGTCCGGCCCACGTGGTGGGCAGGCAGCGGCTCGGCCATCGCGTGCACGTCCAGGTGCAGGATCCGCTCGGCCGCCGCCGACTCGATCAATTGCCGGATCGGCGCGTGCCAGTCACCGAACAGCCGCAGCAACTCGGCCCGTTCGTCGCCGTGCGTGGTGCCGGCGGGGCGATTCGCGCTCGCGTACCAGTACACCCGGCCGTCGGCGAGCGGCATCGCGCCGAACACCCTGCCCCGGCCCCACGTCTCACCCGGGGTGAACTCCCGGCCGGGGACGATCGCACGCCACGTGGTGAACCCCGCGTAGCTCGGCCCGGGATGCCGCGGGAACAGCGTGCGCCGGACCACCGAGCGAATGCCGTCGGCGGCCACCACGACGTCGGCGCTCAGCGTGCCGGCCGACGTGGTCACCGAGGCGCGGCGATCCGCGTCGCCGGGGTCCACGTCCAGGACGGCGGCATCCGTGCGCAGTGTGCCCTCGGGCAGCGCGGCGATCAGGACCCGCATCAGCTCGGCGCGCTCCGCGAGGATCATCGGCTCGCCGAAGCGCTCGACGAACGCCGCGCCGCTCGTGGGCGCGAGCAGCCGCCCGTCCGGCCGACGCAGCGCGGCCGACCCGTTGATCGCGGCCAGGCTACGGACCGCCGCGCTCACGCCGATGGTGTCGAGGGCGCGCAGACCGTTCGGGGCGATCGCGATGCCCGCGCCGATCGGTTCGATCACCGGCGCGCGTTCGAGCACGACCACCGCCCAGCCGCGTCGGTGCAGCGCGGTAGCGGCGGCGAGTCCGCCGACCCCGGCGCCGACCACGATCGCGTCGGGGCGGGTGGTGCCGGTGCGGGCTTCGGACATGTCATCCCCCGGGGTTCGGAATTCCGCCGCCCACTACAGGTGTAGAGGGCACGCCATCGACTCTACACCTGTAGTGGTACTGCCCTCTACGGCCGTAGAGGATCGGCTCTCCGCGCCCGCAGTGCGAATCTCTACACCTGTAGTGAACTCACTAGGCTGGCTCGCGTGACCACCTCCAAGCGCGCCGACAGCCCCGATCGTCCCGACCGCCTGGTCCTGATCGGCGACACCGCGATCCGCCTGCTCGTCGAGCGCGGCATGCGCGGCCTGACCCATCGCGCCGTCGACGAGAGCGCGGGCATCCCGCCCGGCTCCACCTCCTACTACGCGCGCACGCGGGCGGCGCTGCTCGAACTGGCGCTCGCGCGAATGACCTTCCTGGAAGCGGGCGCATTCGCCCCCGTGCTGAACGCGGAACAACTCGCGGCGGCGCTGCCCGGTGACGTGCGCGGCATCGCCGACCTGGTCGCGCAGATCGTCGGCGACGCGATCGCCGACGGGCGCGACCAAAAGATCGCCCGCTACGAACTCGCCCTGGAGGCGACCCGCCGCCCCGAGCTGCGCTCTGTCTACGACAGCGCCGGCGCGGCCTTTCGCGGCGCGGCCGTCGCGATGATGGCCGCGCTCGGCTCGCGCGCTCCCGAACGCCACGGTCGGACCCTGGTCGCGTGGTGCGAGGGCGTCATGTTCGACGCGATCGTCGGCGCGGGCTGGGCCTCGCCCCCCTCCGTCGAGGACGTCCGAACCGACGTCACCGAGATGCTGAGGGGGATGCTTTCCACGCCTGATCCGTCCGACGGCTGCGCCGACCCCGCACCGCAGCGTGACGAACCAGACTCGCCGGTTCATTCGTGACCCCGTTGGTCAAAAGTCGTTTCATCCTGACTTAGTCTGTTCGCTTGTGAGTAACGAGCACGTGCGCCAAAGGGCCGATAAGCACCACCTTGTGGGTGAATCCCACTACCTGCCCGAGGCCGACCTCAAGGACAAGGGCCTGAGCCGAAATTCCATCGGCCTGCTGGGGAGCGTGGTCGTCGCCATCTCCACGGTGGCGCCGGTGTACACCCTGACCGGTGCGCTCGGCCCGACGGTTCACGAGGTCGGCGTGCACATGCCGGCGATCTTCCTGGTCGGGTTCGTCCCGATGCTGCTCGTCGCCTTCGCGTATCGCGAACTCAGCAAGGCGGTCCCCGACGCGGGCACTTCGTTCACCTGGACGGTCAAGGCGTTCGGCCCGCGCATCGGCTGGATGTGCGGCTGGGGCCTGGTGATGGCCACCATCATCGTGTTGTCCAACCTCGCCGGCATCGGTACGTCGTTTCTCTACCTCGCCCTCGGTGAGGCGTTCGACAGCGACTGGCTCAGGGACCTCGACGACAACAAGCTCGTGCACGTCACCACGGTGCTCGTGTTCATCGCGATCGCCACCGCGATCAGCTACCGCGGTATGCAGGTGACCAAGCGCGTGCAGTACGTGCTGGTCGCGCTCCAACTCGTGGTGCTCGCACTGTTCATCGTGCTGGCGATCGGCAAGGCCGCAGCCGGCGACGTGCCGACGTCGATCTCGTTCTCGTTCGAGTGGCTCAACCCCTTCGGCATCGAGAGCTTCGGCGCGCTGACCGCGGGCCTGTCGCTGTCGATCTTCATGTACTGGGGCTGGGACACGGCGCTGAGCATCAACGAGGAGACGGCCGGCGGCCCCAAGGTGCCCGGGCGGGCCGCGATCATCTCGGTGCTGTTCATCGTCGTGGCGTATCTGATGACCGGCATCGCCGCGCTCGTGTACGCCGGGACCGGCACCACCGGAATCGGCCTGAACAACGACGAAAACGACAACTTCTTCGCGACGCTCGCCGACCCGGTACTGGGTTCGCACCTGGGCATCCTGATGTTCGTCGCGGTCCTGGCCAGCTCGGTCGCGAGCCTGCAGACCACGTTCATCCCCGTCGCGCGCACGCTGCTCGCGATGAGCGCGTACGAGGCCGTGCCCAAGGTGTTCTCGCGCGTGCACCCGCGGTTCAAGACACCGGGCTTCGCGACCGTCACGGCGGGCGTCGCGACCAGCGCGTTCTACACGATCATGACGATCCTGTCCGAGGACGTGCTCACCGACACCATCTACGCACTCGGCCTGATGATCTGCTTCTACTACGCGCTGACCGCGTTCTCGTGCGTGTGGTACTTCCGCAAGGACCTCTCGCGCAGCGCGCGCGAACTACTGGTCAAGGGCGTCATGCCGCTGCTCGGCGGGCTCATGCTGGGCGCGATCTTCCTGAAGACCTTGGTGGACGTGGCCGACCCGGACTACGGCGACGGGAACCAGATCGGCGGCGTGGGCAGCGTGTTCGTGATCGGGGTGGGGATCCTCGTGCTCGGCGCGGTGCTGATGGAGGTCATGCGCATCAAGAGCCCCGCCTTCTTCCGCGGCGACGTGCTCAAGCGGGACACACCGGTACTGGTGCCGGAAGAGGACTAGTGCCGTGTTGGTGGGGACGTGCGCCGACCGAGCCCAGCGGGCTCGGTCGGCGCTCGGTGTGTCGGGCCGCCGCGTGAGGGGCCCGACACGGAGAGGAACGATTCGGCGGTAGGGGACTTACCGGTTCTGAATCGCGTCCATCGCGACGGCGACGCAGATCGCCAGGCGGCGGTCCATGGTCGGGTCGGGCAGGGAGACCAGATACTGGTCGCGCAGCTTCATCTGACGCTCGACGCTCAGGACCGGCTGACCGCCCTCGGCGACGAAGTCGAAGTGGTACGTGGGAGCCGGCAGCCACGCGCCGACCACCGGTATGAAGCCCCACACCCGACGCAGGATCGCGCCGAACAGGCTGCGCTCCTGGCCCACCGCCTTCGCCGCGTCCGGGCGCTCCAGGTTCCAGGTCGAACGCAGCAGGGACTTCTTGAAGTCCTTCGCGAACATGCCGAGGTTCGTGCCCTCGACGCCGGTGACGTCGTGCTGCGCCTTGATGTCGAGCATCTGGCGAGCCTTGAAGCGGGCGAGCTCGGTGGTCTTGGTGTCATCCGTGTAGAGGATGACCTCTTCCTTGAGCTTGCCGCGCTTTTGCTGGGCGAACGCGATGACCGGTCCGTGCTTTCCGTCCTGGCCGACCAGGTGCACGACGTACTGGTTCACGAGCGGACGGAAGTTCTGACGGATGATGAGTTGAGTTTCGTTCTGGAACGGCATGGTCATGGCGTGCGAGATCCCCCAGGGATGTTGTGGTGAGGCGCACAACCTACCGGTGTTGTCACCAGTCGTCAGCACCGATCGGCCTGGGAACCCAGCGATGCGCATTCGTGTCCGAGCGCGTGCCCGGCCGCGTGTTCAACGCGCCCGCGCCCGCGCTCGCCGACCGTGATCGGCGGGTGACGCGACGGTGCTTCGGTACCCGCACACGCCGGCTCACCCGCCGGTCGAGCGTCCCCTCACGCCGAACCGGGCACCGAACCGGATGCCGCCCTGCGGTACTCGTCGAGCAGCACCCGCTTGTACAGCTTCCCGGTCGGATGCCGCGGCAGCGAGTCGCGGAAGTCCACCGAGCGCGGGCACTTGTAGTGGGCCAGGTGTGCGCGGCAGTGCTCGATCAGCGCGTCGGCCAACTCCGGGCCCGCCGGCACCCCTTCGGCCGGCTGCACGACGGCCTTGACCTGTTCGCCCATGTCGTCGTCGGGAACGCCGATCACCGCGACGTCCGCGATCGCCGGGTGCAGCGCAAGCAGGTTCTCCACCTCCTGCGGGTACACGTTCACGCCACCGCTGATGATCAGGTGCGATTGACGATCCGTCAGGTACAGGAAGCCGTCGGCGTCCAGGTGCCCGATGTCGCCGAGCGTGGTCCAGCCCCGACCTTTGGGGTCGCGTCCGGAAGCGGTCTTCTCGGGATCACCGTGATACGAGAACTGCGGGCCGTCCGCGAAGTAGACGACACCGTCCTCCCCGACCGGCAGTTCGCCGCCCCCGCCGTCGCAGATGTGCACCGTACCCAGGATCGCCCGTCCCACCGTGCCCCGGTGCGCGAGCCATTCCTCGGGCGTGCAGTCGACGTAACCGTTGCCCTCGGTGCCGGCGTAGTACTCGTGCAGCACCGGCCCCCACCACGCCAGCATCCGCTCCTTGACCTCGGGCGGACACGGCGCGGCGGCGTGTACCGCGTAGCGCAGCGACGACACGTCGTGGCGGTCCCGAACCTCCGCCGGCAGCTTGAGCATGCGCACGAACATCGTCGGCACCCACTGGCTGTGCGTGGCCCGATACTTCTCGATCGCCGCGAGCGCGGCCTCGGGATCGAAGTGCTCCAGGACCACGACCGTGTGGCCGCCGCGCACGAACTGCATGCAGTAGCGCAGCGGGGCCGCGTGATACAGCGGCGCCGGGCACAGGTAGACGTCGCCGCCCGTGCCGGAGGTGTTCATGCCGTAGAGCGTGCCCAGGATGTGAAAGAGGGTCAGCGCCGGTCCGGTGCCGAGCGGATGGTCCTCGCGGCTGGGCATGACGCCTTTGGGACGACCCGTCGTGCCCGACGAGTAGAGCATGTCGGCGCCCTCGATCTCGGTCGCGAGCGGCGTGGTCGGGCAGCGCCGCACGGCTTCCTCGTACGGCTCGAACCCCGGGGCGGCCCCGTCCAGCATCAGCCATCGCTCGACCTTGGGCGCGCGTTCGCGGATCGCGCCCGCGAGTTCGGCGAGCGCGGCGGAGGACACGAACACCCGGGCCTCGCAGTTGTCCACCACATAGGCGAGTTCGTCCGGTTGCAATCGACAGCTCACGGGGGTGTAGATCAACCCCGAGCGTTGGGCCGCCCACGTGATCGCGAGGTACATCGGATGGTTCTCCAACGCGATCGCGATGTGGTCGCCGGGGCGCAGGCCGGCGTCGTGGAGCAGGTGTGCGAGCCGGTTGGACTCGGCGTCGAGCTCGGCGTAGGTGACGACGCGGCCCGAGCCGGCCATGATCACGGCGGGACGGTCGGGATGGGTCCGTGCGGTGACGCCCGGGTGCATGAGGTCCCCTCTCGTGGGGCTCCTGGCTTCCGTTCGGACGGTTCCGGCGAAGTCTCGCATCGGGTCGGCGCGATCTGAAGGGGGTTCGCGGCGCGGGGCTCGGCGCGCGAGGTGGGACGGGCGAGGGTCAGCGGCGAGCCGGCAGGGGGTTGTGGGCGGAACCCGTGGGTGGGGTGGCTATGGCGTGGGACAGCCATTCGAAGGCGGTCGGGAGGCCCCTTGCCCACGTGCCGAAGTTGTGGCCGCCGCTGGATTCGACGCGGATGGTCGCGCTGTCCGTCGGGCGGAACTTGGCGGCGAACTCGCGGAGTTCGCGGACGGACTTGCCCTCGCCCTTCGCCGCGAAGAGGTACATCCGCAGCGCCGCCGTGCGCGGCGCGTCGATCGTGTGCAGCGGGCTGTTCGCCCGGCGCAGCGCGTCGTCACCCTTGTACAGGTCGCCCGTGGTGATGTCCGTGATGGCCTTGAAATAGCCGGACAGACTCGCCGCCGCACCGTAGCGCTCGGGATGGCGCAAAGTCAGGTTCGCCGCGCAGAAGCCGCCCGTCGAGTAGCCCATCACGCCCCAGTTCGCCGGCGCGGGCGCGGTGCGGAAGTTGGCCGCTATCACGTCCGGCACGTCCAACGCGAGGAATGTCTCCGCCCGCGCGCCGCCCGGCGCGTCCACGCACTCGCTGTCGCGACCCTCGACCGGGTTCTGCGCCGCGATCACCACGATCGTCGGCGGCATCCTGCCCTCTTCCATCAGCCCGGCCAGCATCTGATGGACCTTCATCCGGCGCAGCCACGTGTCGGGGGTGCCCGGGAATCCGGACGTCAATTGGATCACCGGGAAGCGCGCCCTGCTGTCGGGGGCGAAGTAGGCGGCCGGCAGGTAGACGTACGTGTCGAGCTTGTAGCCCGTGCGCGCGCCGCGGATGCTCGTGTTGACGAGCACGCCGTGCTTGGGATCGGCGCGGTGATGCGGCTTGCGTCGGGGCGGGGGTCGGTCGGTGAGCGGGGGCCGCTCGACCATGTTCGGCAGGCCCCTGCCGCCGTCGTCGGAGAAGGGCACATCGGGTCGCGGATCGAGGTTCTTGACCTTGACGGAGGCGATGGGAAGGTCGGGCACCGGCGGTCCGTCGGCGATCTTGAGCAGGTCCGACACCGACGAGTAGAAGTACATCTGCGCGTTGACCGCGGCCAGGATCGTGAAGGTCACCATGAGTTGGGTGAAGAGCAGCGTGCAGACGCGGCGCGTGCGCTGGAGCTTGGGGCGGTTCCAGAACCAGACGGTGACGAAGGCGGCACCGGCGGTCGCCACGGCCATGCCTATGACGAACCAGACGTTCGTGATGTCGACGTCCCACGCGGGACGCCCCGCCAGCATCTGCTTCAACGCTCCCACTGCTTTCCTGACCGAGCCCGACCCGATGGCGCCGGCCCCCGGACGGTCCACCGGCCGAGGTCGGTGGCACGACCGCACTCGGGAGCGGAGCAGCCTGCCCACCCAGTTTCTCCCCGGCCGCGGGCTGCCACGTCGCCCGAGGGTCCCGAACCCGCTCATTCACAAGTCGCACACGAGCAGGGCGCCTCCTACGAACGCCCGCGAGTGACCGGTGCCGCGGTCGGCTCACGCGTGGTGGTGCTCGTGGGGGTTCTGTCGGTGATCTCCCGGGCGATCTCCCGGGCCGTGTTCTTCGTGCCCGGCGGGCTCGCCGGGTGTCGCGGACTTGCCCGCCTTCACGGTGAACTCGGCGGTACGCACGACCCCGCCGTGCCGGAAGTCGAGGAAGAAGCGGTAGCTCCCGACACTGGGCAGCTCGGTGTGGAAGGCGATGTCCGGCCCGGCGGGTGTGACGCCGTCGCCGGGGGCGCCACCGGGGTGCACGTGAAGGTAGGCGAGGTCGCCGTCGCGCAGCACCACGAGGTGGCCGAACGCCGCGAGGTAGGGCTCCAGGTCGGTGACGGGCCGGCCGTCGCGCGCCACGGACAGGGTGATGTGCGCGCCGTGACCGGCGGCGGGCTCACCGTGCAGGGTCACCGTGTAACCGTCCACCTCCGCGGTCGCGGCCGGCTCGGGCAGCGGGACGGGGCGGAAGTCGCCGGCGGCGTGTACGTCGATCCCGAGGGTGAGCGGCGTACCGGTCGCGGCGGGCGCGAAGTCGGCGAACACGCGGTACGTACCCGCCTGATCGAGCGTCAACGGCTGCCGCCACACGCCGTCCGCTCCGAGGGTCGGGTGCACGTGCCGGAACCCGCTCAGGTCGCGGCGGACGACGATCAGGTGAAGCTCCTTGTCGTGCTGTGGGGCGTACTCGCGCACCGGCGCGCCGTCGGGGCCGTCGATCCGAAAGGCCAGGGTGCCGGCGGGGGCGGGGACGGTGACGGTGACGAGCGTGTAGCCGTCACGCGAGGTCTGGAGGCCCTCGGGGACGGACGCGGCGGACGCGGTGGAGGTGTGGTGGGTGTGGACGGACATGGCGGGCTCCTTGGTGACGTCTGTGCCGGGTGCCGGGTATTGACGTGGCCGGGTGGCCACGCAAGGAAACTTATACCCCCATGGGGTATCAGGCAAACGCCTCCGAAGGCGCGGTGGCGCAGACGAAAGGCCGATGACGGAGCAGGGGTGGCGAGCATCCGGTACCCCCGCACGGCGCCCGCAGCCACCCCTCCGACGCGGGCCGGCAGACTCGGCCGACATCAATCGGTGGAGCAGGAGCACGAGCAGGAGCAGGAGCGGGACGCCGGTCGCGAAGGGAGAAAATCGAATACCCCGTCGAGCCCGAGTACCGGATACTCGGCCGAGTCGCTGTGGCAGACGAGGGGTTGGGCGCGATGCGTACGTTGTTGCTGGGAGTCGTCGGGTCCACCGCCTACGGGCTGGCGACCGCCGAGTCGGACGAGGACCTGCTCGGGGTCTACCTCGCGGAGTCCCGAGACGTGCTCGGGTTGGACGGCGCCTCGGTGGTGAGCGGATCCGAGGTCACCACGAAACCCGACCGGACGATGCACGAGCTGGGCAAGTACTGCGTCCTCGCGCTCAAGTGCAATCCGACGGTCACCGAACTGCTGTGGCTGCCGGAATATCGCGTCGAGACGGAAGCCGGGCGGCGCTTGCGGGCGATGCGCGGTTCGTTCCTGTCGACCGAGTACGTACGGAGCGCCTACGGTGGCTACGCCCTACAGCAGGCGAAGCGGCTGCTGGGACGCCACGAGTCGGGCAAGCAAGGGTTTTCGGCCGACACCGCCAAGCGCACGGCGAAACACGGGCGCCACTGCCTGCGCCTGCTGCTCCAGGCCCAGCAACTGCTGCGCACCGGTGAGCTGGTGCTGGACGTGCGCGACCGACGCGAAGAGCTGTTCGCCGCAGGGGAGTTGGCGGCGACCGACCCGGCCGCCTTCGCGGCGCTGTTCGAACGCGAGAAGAGTGCCCTCGACGTGATCGAGTCGGTACTGCCCGAGCGCGCGGACCGGGGCGCGGTGAACGACCTGGTGGTGGAGCTGAGAATGGCGGTGCTCGCGGGGTGAGGCGAGGGGCACCCCGAGCGGCACGGGTGCCCGTGCGGAGCGGTGCCCGAGCGGTGCCCGAGCCGAGTGCAACCGTGCGACGAGCCGCCCACACCAGCGCGAACCACCCATGTATTCCCGGTCTTTCGCGCGACCGACTCGGTACCGTCCGCACGTGTTCCCACTTGCCGACCCACCGTTGTTCGCCCGTCTCCGGGATTCCGAGTCCGTTCTGATCGCCGGGGTACTGCGGCTCGAATCGGTCGAGGTCTGCCGCCGGGTCGGCAGCGACGGCTCCAGGAAAGGCCGTTCGGTGCGGGGGGCCGCCGGCGAGGCCCGGAGGCAGCGAGGTGGTGACGGGGTGACGTGCTGTCAGGTCTCTTCGAGCGGGCGGTAGTCCTGCGTCCTGACTCCGAAGGTCCACGCGACGCCCTCGCGCGCGCTGGTGACGTGCGGCGGGACGCGCAGCCAGTACGTACGGGTCGTGCCGTCCGGCTCCGGGGTCGAGTTGAGTACCTCGACCATCACGATCGGTTCGTCGTCGGGGAGTTCGATCTCCCACAGTACGCCGGTCTCGTCCCGGTCCAGCGGCTGTGCGCCGACGTCGCGCAGGTAGCGGTCGTAGCCGTAGATCTCCAGCATGACCCGGCGGAGTTCGGCGTTCTCCTCGTCGTTGATGCGGCGGACGTTCAGCCGGCTGCCGCCCGGGCCGAGGCCGCCCACGAAGTCCGCCGGCACCGGCATCCCGCGCCACGCGTGCAGCGCGAAGCCGTCGGCGTAGGTCAGGGCGGGGCCGTCGCCGTTGTGCAGGCGGGAGTGGTCGTCGCGGTACAGCTCGGTCGGCCGCTCACTGATCAGGGCGACCCGTTCGTACGGCCACCACCACCCGATGTGGCGGGCCACTTCGCCGAGTTCGGCCAAGCCGGGGAACTCGAACTCCGGGAAGCACTCCCGCAGTCCGTCGAACACCGCGAGCCACGCCGCGTCGTGCTGGCCGCCGAGCGCGTCCTGCGTCACGGCCCGGACCTTGTCGCCCAACTGCCAGTGGCCGGCTCCGCCGGCGGGCGTACGCACCGTGTCGTCCCACGACCCGACACCGGCCCGTACCGCGTCGCGGATCCGCTCGGTCACCTCGCGGGTCGGGTCCCACAGCCGTGCGGCCCCTTCGTCCCACGCCTGCGCCCATCCGGCCGCACCGAGCCGTGCGGTCGCCTCGGCTTTGGCGCCGTCCCAGAGCGTGGTGTGCAACCGGGCGTGCAGCGAACGCCCGGGTCGCCCCGGCACCTTGACCGAGAGGCGGGTGCGGGCGAGATCCGCAGGCCGCGCCGCCCCGGACGCCACGGTCGCGGCGACGGCCGCCGCGAGCGGCGACTGGTACCAGACCACCCGCTCGGGCTCGGCGAGGCCGGCAGCCCGATACGCGGCCCGAATCGCCACTTCGGCCGCCTCCCGATCGGCGGGCCCGGTAGCCGTGGCCAGGGCGGC
>NZ_WWJX01000827.1 GCF_009865215.1 Streptomyces sp. SID3343
CGGGTGCGCTACGACTGCGCGGGCTCGACCGCGCTGTTCGTCACGCTCCTGGGCGAGGCGTGGCGGTGGGGGCTGCCGCACTCCGAGAGCACGGCGCTCCTGCCGGCGCTGCGCCGCGCGCTCGGACACCTCGTCCGCACGACGGGCGAAGGTGACGGCGACTTCGTCCGGCTCGGCGCCGAGGGGCCCGCGCCGTGCGAGTTACAGGCCCACACCCACGAGGCGCTGCGGCACGGTGCCGCGTTGCTCGACGCGCACGACCTGCCGGGTGGGCAGGCGTTGCGGGATCGGGCCGAGCGGCTCGGCGTCGACTTCCGCAAGGCGTTTCGCGTCGAGGACGCGGCAGGCGAGTACTACGCGGCGGCGCTCGACCCGGGCGGGCAACCGGTCACGGTCGCTTCGTCCGCGATGGCGCACCTGCCCGGCAGCGGAATCCTGGACGACACCGGGTGCCGCGCGGTCGCCCGCCGCCTGACCGCGCCCGACCTCGACTGCGGGTGGGGCCTGCGAGGCGCGTCCGCGCGAACGCCCGGCTACCATCCGCTGGCCGCCCGCGGCGGAGTGGTGCGCACCCACGACACGTGCGTGGCCGCGACCGGACTCGCGGGCGCGGGCCATCTCGACGCCGCACAGCAACTGTTCGCGGGACTGCTGAACGCCGCGCCGTGGTTCCAGTACCGGATGCCCGAGATGCATGCCGGCGAGCAGCGCGGCGAGGGGCACGCACCCGTTGCGCACCCCCTCTCGTGCCGCCCACTGGCCCGCGCGGCGGGAGCGATACTCCCGGTGCTCGTGGCCTTCGCCGGGATTTGTCCCGACATCCCCGCGGGTCGGGTCACCGTGCGTCCGGCGGGCCCCCTCGACATCGGCGAACTCGAACTGCGCGACCTGCGGGTCGACGGTGAACCGTTCACCGTCCGGGTCAACCGAGCCGGTCAAGCGATCGTGGAGGAGGCGGGGAAGGGCATCCGGCTGGCGATCTGAGTCGATGTGCGAACAGGAATCCCATTTTTTTGCCGCCGGCCTTATCGTCAGCCAGACGGCTAGTGGGTCCCGGGCACTAGGATCGCTCCATGTCGCGCTCCGAGCCCTCCCACTTTCCGCCTTTCGGAGTCACCGTGGATCTCGTCGTGCTCACGGTGCGCGAGCACGCTCTGAGCGCTTTGACGATCCGTCGGGGCGAACCCCCCTACCAGGGGACGTGGGCACTGCCCGGCGGTTTCGTGCGCGAGAGCGAGGGCCTGGAGGCCGCCGCAGCGCGCGAACTCGCCGAGGAGACCGGCCTCGACCGGCTGCCCGTACACCTCGAACAACTCGCCACCTTCGGCGACCCGGGCCGCGATCCGCGGATGCGCGTGGTCAGCGTCGCCTACCTCGTGTTGGCCCCCGACCTGCCCGCCCCGCGACCCGGCGGCGACGCGGCCGGCGCACGCTGGTCCACCGTCGGCGAGCTGACCGGCGACGGCAGCCGGCTCGCGTTCGACCACGGCCGCATCCTGGAGGACGGCGTCGAGCGGGCCCGCTCGAAGATCGAGTACTCCTCGCTCGCCGCAGCGTTTTGCCCCGAGGAATTCACCGTCGGCGAGCTGCGCCGGGTCTACGAGGCGGTGTGGGGCGTCGCGCTCGACCCACGCAACTTCCACCGCAAGGTGACCGGGACGCCCGACTTTCTCGTCCCGACCGGGGGAACCACCACCCGCCAGGGCGGTCGCCCCGCGCAACTCTTCCGCAAGGGGTCGGCGGAGAAACTCAACCCGCCGATGTTGCGGCCCGAAGCCTGACCCCGGGCGGCTCGCCCTCGGCCGACTCCCGGCCGGCTCAGCCCTGCCCGCCGATGTCCAGGCCGACGGTGTCGTAGGCGAGTTGGGCGTCGCGGCTGCGATGGCGGCCGATCAGCACGAGCAACTCCACCACTCGTGGCCGCAGCGTCGGCCCGCCCGGGCCGCCGGGTCCAACCGACTCGGCGGTGAAGCCGGCCAGCAATTCGTCCAGCGCGCTCGCCAATCGCGCGTGCTCCCACCGCAGCCGCCGGACCGCGTGGCCGAACCGCGGATCGGCCCGGCGCACCTCTTCGTACAGCCCGCCCGGCCCCTCGGTCGCCGCGACGTGCTCGTACAGATCGGCGCGCAACTGTCGGAGCCCCGCCCGCAGGGCGGCCGACCTGCGCGGGCCGGCGACGTCGACGACCAGACCGTCGCGGACGATCAACAACGCGTCGTCGAGGTCGCCGCGGCGACGACGAACGGATTCCAGTACGCCCGGATCCAGAACCGACATGTGGACCTCCCAAGACGTACTCGGCGGTACGTCGATGGTCCTCCCGCACCGGGCGCCCTGTCCAGGTTCGGGTGACTTTTCCACAGCTCGCCACTATGGGTCAAATGCCGGGAAAACGATGATTTCGTCGGTATGTTGCCAGGAATCCAACGATCTCCCGCATCCGGGATGACGAGGAGTGACGGCGATGGCGATCATCCAGACCTGTGGGCTGAGCAAGCGATACGGCGGCATCGTGGCCGTCGACGATGTCTCGTTCCACCTGCGACCCGGCAAGGTGACGGCGTTGCTCGGCCCCAACGGGGCGGGCAAGACGACCGTCCTGCGACTCATGCTCGACCTCGAACGGGGCGGCGGCGAGACCCTCTTCGACGGCCGCCCGTACCGCTACCTGGCCCGCCCCGCGACCGAGGTCGGCGCGTGCGTCGGCCCGGTCGCCGCTCATCCGGGGCGCCGGGTACGCGCCCACCTGAGAATGCTCGCGGCCGCCGGGCGCATCCCCGCCCGGCGGGTGGCCGAGGTGCTCGACCTGGTCGGCCTGACCCCCGTCGCCGGCGCCCGCGCCCGGGTCCTGTCGGCGGGCGCGGCGGGCCGACTCGCGCTGGCCTCGGCGCTGCTCGGCGACCCGGACACACTGATCCTGGACGAGCCCGCGACCGGCCTCGACCCGCAGGGGCTGCGTTGGCTGCGCGACTTCCTGCGCGCCTATGCGGCCGAAGGCCGGACCGTGCTGGTGGCCGGCCACATCCTCGCCGAGACCGCCGACTGCGCCGACCGCGTGCTGGTGATGAGCCGCGGCCGGATCGTCGTCGAGGAGTCGGGCGCCGAGTTCCTGCGCCGCGGCGTCCGCGAGGGCGTGTCCGTACGCACCCCGCAGGTGGCCAGGCTGAGCGAGTTGGTGCGGGCCGAGGGCTTCGAGGCGGTCCGCTCCGGCGGCGCGACCGTCACGGTGACGGGCGCGAACCGGGCCCGGGTCGGCGAAATCGCCTTCCGCGGCGGCATCCTGCTGCACGAACTCGCCGAACACGAACCCGGCGTGGGCGACGCGTTCACCGACGTGGTCACGCGCCACCGCGAAAGCACGCCGGCGCCGACCGAACCGGCCGTGTTCGAACCGGGGACGACCCCGGGAACGACCGAGTCGGCGGTGACCGAGTCGGCGGTGACCAAGGAACTGGTGCCGGAACAGCAGGACGGCGGGCCTCGACCGTCGAGCGACGAGCACCCGCCAGAGCGCAGCGGACGGCAGACGCGCGAATCGCGCCGCGAACCCGACCCGCAGACGGTCGTCCTGGCGGCCATCGCAGCCGGCGCGGCCGACCCACGACCCGCGCCGACATCGACCGCCGAAGCCGTCGACACCGCCGAACAGCCGGCCCGAGAACCGGCCCCCCGCCCGGACCACGACGCCGCGGCCGTCCCCACCCAAGCCGCCGAACCGGACACCCGCCCGGACGCGTCGCCCACCGCCGAAGTCGCCGCCCCACTACCGCCGCGCCGCCCCTTCGCCCGCACCTGGCGCCCCACCGAGCAAGCAGACCCCACCGAGCCGGCGACCCCCACCGAGCACGCGGATCACGCGAACCACCCGGACCCGGACCACTTCGAGCACTCTCGACCCGCAGAGCACCCCCGGCACACCACGCACGCAGAGCACACCGACGAAGTGAGAAGCGCATGAGCGCGATCAGGTACGAACTCGCCAGAGCGCGCACCCTGCGCGGCACATGGTGCGGCGCGCTCGCGCTCCTCGCCCTCTCCGCCGCCGCCACCTGGGTGGCGGTTCGCCAGGCCGGCGCCGTCCCCGTCGGCTCCGGCGAGGCCGTGCGGCTGCTCACCGCCGGCCCCGGCCGAACTCCCGTGCTGATCCCGGCGATCCTGGTCACGGTCGCCCTCGCGTGCGCCCGCGAGCAACGCCGCGAGGCGCTGCCCACCCTGCTGCTCGCGCTGCCGCGACGGACTCGGGTGTACACCGCCAAACTCGCCGGCACCGCCCTCGCGGCCGCCTCGATCGCGGTGCTCGCGGTGGCGACCGACGCCGCCGTGGCCCGCGTGGTGTTCGGCGGGATGCTTCCGCGCACCGCGTGGACCGAGGGCCCCGCACCCCGCGTCCTCGCCGGCTTCGTCGCCTACACGATGCTCGCGGCCGTACTGGGCCTGGCGATCGGGATGATCTCGCGCGGCGCGCCGCTGATCGCGCTCGCCGCCGCGGCGCTGCCGCTGGGGGGCGAACGGCTGATCGCCTCCGCCGTTCGGGCCGGCGCTCCGCAGGCGTATCAGGACTTCGTGCGCTACCTTCCGTTCCGCGCGGCCGACCGGATGCTCTCGGTGTCCGGGAGCGGCCTCGCCCCGCTCGCGGGCGCCGCGGTCTTCACCGCCACGACCCTCGTGGTCACCGTGATCGCGATGATCACGTTCGCACGCCGGCGCGCCTGACCCGCTCTTGGAGCAGACGTTCGAGAGGCAAGACGTCACACTTTCGGACGATCGACCCGCAAGGTAGATCACCCTTTCGTGTGTTTTTCAGCCGAGAGCGGGTTCGGCGCTCAAGCCGGACGCTCCCGAGACCGAGATGGAGAGCGTGAGTATCGCTCCCCATCAGACAATGCCCCACGCCCCGGCGAGCGGCTCGGCCGACGCGTTTCGCGCCGACGAGCCGGGCGCCGTCGGCACCGACCCGATGACCCGCCGGCCCTATGTGTGGGACGGACCCGACCTCGAACCGGCCCGCGCGGTCCGCAAGTCCGGCGTCGGCCGCGGCCGCGGCCTGCACGGCCAACTCGTCCAGCAACTCGGTCAGATGATCGTCGCGGGCGAGGTGGGCGCCGAACGCCCCCTCGTGCCCGAGGAGATCGGCCAGCGCTTCGAGGTCTCCCGGACCGTGGTGCGCGAATCGCTCCGCGTCCTGGAGGCCAAGGGCCTGGTCAGCGCCCGACCCAACGTGGGCACCCGGGTGCGCCCGGTGAGCGACTGGAACCTGCTCGACCCCGACGTCATCGAGTGGCGCGCGTGCGGCCCGCAACGCGACTCCCAGCGCCGCGAACTCTTCGAACTGCGTTGGGGCATCGAGCCGTTGGCCGCGCACATGGCCGCTTGTCGCAACCATCCCGAGATCGTCCGCCGACTGGGCGACGTCGTGGAGATCATGCAGCGGGCCGTCGCCCAACCGGATCCGCTGACGTTCAGCCGCGCCGACGCCGAGTTCCACGGCCTGCTGCTCCAGGTCGCGGGCAACCGCATGCTCGACCATCTCGCGAGCATCCTCGCCGCCGCCCTTCAGGTGTCCGGCGGCCATGTGGCGGGCTGTGAACACCTGTCCGAGGCATCCGTCTCGTTGCACGTGCGACTGGTCGACGCGGTCGCCGCCGGCGACGGCGAGAGCGCGGAGGCGGCGATGCGCTCGCTGCTTGCCGTGCACCCCGAGGTGGACCGGCAGTTCCCCGCCCAACGGGAAGGCTGACCTCCCACCCGCTTCACCCGTACGATCCGCCCCTCCTCCGTCCCCGCTCCGGGGCCGGCGGAGGGGCGTACGCATGCGGGAGTGGGCACCCGACACCCGTGCCACGACAGACGGTTCAAGCCAATCACTCCCGGTGAGCCGGCTCGCGTGCGTACTCTCGATATCCGACTCGCCGGCCCGGTTTGCCAACAGGTGGGGTTGTGAGGCAATGAGCGACGACAAGGTCGAAGCAGAACTGCCCGCCGACATCGACACGGCGCTGCTCGACGCACTGACCGGACAAGGACCCACGGCCTTCGCGCTGTACGACCGGCAGTTCCGGTTCCGCAGGGTCAGCACCGCGCTCGCGCGCCTGAACCGGCGTACCGCCGGCGACCTGCTCGGCAGACGCCCGCGCGAGGTGTTCTCCCAGGCGCGGGCCCGACGGATCGAGTCGGTGGTGGCCCGAGTGTTCGCCTGCGGCGAGCCGTACGTGGAGACACACGCGACCGGCCCGGACGGCGTCCGTGACCCCGGCGACCCCGCCGGCGACCGCGCGCCGACGCTCGCGCGCGCCTACGAATCGCATTGGCTCCCCGTACGCGCCCCAGGGGATGGTCTCGGGCCCGTCGTCGGAGTCCTGGTCCTGGTCCGCGACATCACCGAGCAGCCGCTGCGCGAGGAACTCCTGCGGTCGAGCCAGTGGCGCACGGCCAGACTCCAGGCGATGACCGCGCGCATCGCCGGCACGCTGAGCGTGCACGAGGTGCGGGGCGCGGTCGGCGAACTGGGCCACGCCATCGCGGCGGCGGGCTGCGAGACGTTCCTGCTCGACGAGACCGCGCCGGTCCACCCGTGGCCCAACCTGCCGGCGCAGCGCACGGTCGGTCGCCGGCGCGGACTGCCCGCGCACTGGTCGAACGACCTGGTGGCCGCGGTCACCGACGGCATCGCGCAGTACGTGTCCCACGACGGCCCGGCCGCATCCCACGTGCTGCTGCCGCTGGTCGGCGCGGGCGCGCCGCTGGGCGTGCTGCGGTTCACCTTCGACGACGGGCGGGCGTTCGATCCCGAGGAGCGGCTGTTCCTGGAAGCGTTCGCGGGACAGTGCGCGCTCGCGGTCGAGCGCTCGCGGCTCTACGAGCGTGAGCACCGTACCGCCGTCGCACTCCAACGCAGCCTGCTCCCCGAGCGATTGCCCGCCGTGCGCGGCGCCGAGTTCGCCTTCCGCTATCTGCCCGGCGCACCCGGTTTCGAGGTCGGCGGCGACTGGTACGACGTGTTCCCGCTGCCCGACGGTCGGGTCGCGATCGTGGTCGGCGACGTGATCGGCAAGGGACTGACCGCCGCCGCCGGGATGGGCCGAGTGCGTTCCGCGCTGCGCGCCCTCGCGTTCACCGACCCGGAACCGGCGGCGGTGCTCACCGGCCTGGACCGCCTGTTCACCGCGACCGAGGACGACGAGTCGCTGACCACGCTCGTGTACGCCGTGGTGGACCCCGGCACCGGGCTGCTCGACCTCGCCGACGCCGGGCACCTTCCGGTGGTGGTCGTGTCCGCCGACGGCAAGGCGCGGTATGTGGAGATCGGGGAGGAGTCGACGCCGCTGGGAGTCGCGGAGCACCGCACCCAACACACCGTCCGACTCGATCCTGGCGACATCCTGATCGGCTTCTCCGACGGTCTCGTGGAGACGCGGATACGGGGCATCAACGAGGGCCTGGACCTCCTCCTGGAGGTCGCCCGAGGAGCCAACGAAGGTCTCGAACCCCTCCTGACCGGCATCCTCGACGGCCTCCTCGGCGGCTGCGACCGAGACGACGACGTGACCCTCCTGGGAGTGCGGATCACCGGTGCCGCGTGACCGGAACCCCTCACACAGGGTGTGGCACGCACCGCAAGAGGGAACGGTGTGAGCTGCACCACCGAACGGGTGCGTAACACTTCTCCGGCTGGCCCGATGAGTACGAAGGTGGCAGCCGTTCGGGAATACGAAAACAAGCCGGTGCGCTGGATCTCGGTGCAACCGGATGCCGGAACAACGCTGTCTGCCCGAGTGTCGTTCATTTGGCGGTGCCGGCCCGTCACCGGGTCGCGATGCCGTCCAGATCGTCGAGAGGTTGTTTGTGTCGGCCAGCACATCCCGTTCGCTCCCGCCCGAGATCGCCGATTTCGTCAACGTGAAGTCGTTGATCGAGCGGGGTGAGGCCCAGGGGTACATCGCCAGCGACGAGGTGCGTCAGGCGTTCGAGGCCGACCAGATCCCGGCCACCCAGTGGAAGAACGTCCTGCGCAGCCTCAACCAGGTCCTCGACCAGGAGGGTGTGACCATCATGGTCAGTGCCGCGGACTCGGCGGCGCCCAAGCGCACCCGCAAGAGCGTGGCGGCGAAGAGCGCCGCGAAGCGGACCGCCACCAAGACCGTCGTCTCCACCCGCACCGCGTCGACCGCGGGCACCGTCACGGCTGCCACGGCCACCGAGGACGCCCCCGCGCAGCCGTCGACCGCGCCGTCGCCGGCCGAGAACGCCGTCGAGGCCCCTCCCGTCAAGACCGCCGCGCCCCGCAAG
>NZ_WWJX01000828.1 GCF_009865215.1 Streptomyces sp. SID3343
AGACCGACGCCTACGTCCACGCGGGCGGACAGTACGAGTGGGACTCCGCCGCGCCGGTCGCCGTCGCCGCGGCGGCCGGCCTGCACACGTCGCGCGTCGACGGCTCACCGCTCGTGTACAACCGCCCGGACCCCCGGCTGCCGGACCTGCTCGTGTGCCGACCGGAACTGGCGGACACGATCCTGGCCGCACTCGGACCACTGCTGTAGCGCACGCCCTGCGGCCCCTGCCCATACGGCGCAATCGGGTGCCCAGGCGTAGGTCCATCGTGGGGAACGGCGAGCGCGGCGTGGGGTGGGCGGGCCTCGCGTGTGTCGTACTTCGGGGATGTGGCACGACATGTTCCATGCCGGGATCCCGTTCGCGGAGAAGGTGTTGCGCACAGTCCTGGTGTACGCGCTGATCCTGATCCTGTTGCGGCTCGCCGGGAAACGGGAGTTGGCGCAGGTCAACACGTTCGACCTGGTGGTCATGCTGTTGCTGTCCAACGTCGTGCAGAACGCCGTCATCGGCCCGGACGATTCGGTGACCGGTGCCGCGGTCGGGGCGGCCGTGCTGATCGCGGTCAACGCCGCGCTGATCCGGGTGACGAGCCGGTTCGGACGGCTGGAGCGCCTCCTGGAGGGCACCGGCACGGTACTGGCGCGGGACGGGCGATGGCTCACCCGCGCCATCAAGCGGGTCGGACTGCGCCCGGCCGACCTGAACGTGGCGGTCCGACGGCAAGGCGGCGACGACGTCGCGGAGACCAGCACGGTATCCCTGGAACCCGGCGGCAGCCTGCTCGTTCGCCTGCGCGAGCAGGACCAGACGGCGGACAAGGCCGACATCGCGAGGCTGAACGCGGCCCTCGCCGACCTGCGCCGCCTGATCGAGGAACGAACGCTTCCTCCGCTCGGCACGGGTCCGGCCGGCGCCGAGCGGGGCAAGCGCGACTGACGGGCGGACCAAGGCGCGGCCGAACGGCCCAACCCCGGTACGGCCCACGAGACAGGACCATGCGCGGACCCGCCGGGACCCCGGCCGGCCTTCGACGGTGGGGAGTTCGGCTGCCTCGGCTCGTGCACGGGGGTGGACTCTCCCATCGTGGGAGGGTCCAGCATGGGGGCATGCACGAGGAACTACTGACCATCGGACGCTTTGCCCGGCTGTGCCGGCTGAGCGTCAAACAGTTGCGGCACTACGACGACGTGGGGCTACTGACCCCGACGCGAGTGGACGCCGGCACGGGCTATCGGTACTACGCTCCCGAGCAGGCGCGCGACGCGCTGACCATCGCCCTGTTGCGGGACATGGACCTCCCGCTGGTGGTCATCGCGGAGGCTCTGGCCGCCGAAGCCCCCTCCCGGGCACGCATTTTGCGTGCCGAGCGGGACCGGTTGGCCGAGCGCGTCGCTCGTGACCAGGCCCGGCTGGCGATGCTGGACCGGCTGGCGCAGGGCGGATTGCCCGGATACACGGTGAAATTCACCACGGAGCCGGAACGGCGGCTTGCCGTGGTGCGGTCGGTGTGCGGGCCGACCGAACTGGGAGCGACAGCCGGGGCGGGCGTGGGCCGGCTCCTGGCCGGCCTCGCGGCGGTCGGCACCGAGTGGGCGCCGCCGCTGTGGGGGCTGTACCCCCTCGACCTGGACGAGGGGATGCACGTCGCCATCGGGGCGCAGACGAGAGAGGCGATGGAGATGACGGAGGTGGTGCACGCCTCCGGCCTGGACGTCGAGGTACTGCGCGGCGGACCGGTGGCCGAGACCGTGCACATCGGGCCCTACGCCGAGCTGCCGTTGGCGTACAACGCGCTGTTCGCGGCCGTCCACGAGCGTGGACTGTCGCCGCAGGCGCCCGTACGGGAGGCATACCTCGTCGCGCCGGGAGAAGCGCCCGACGACGAACCGACGACCCGATTGCTCCTGCCGGTGCACGAGGTGGCAGCGGCATGACCGTCATCGAGGGCATCGACGCACGCGGGGCGCAGCACTGTGAGACCACGGCGTTGGGAGTGCTGCTGCGGCACGAGGGACTGGATCTGTCCGAGGCCATGCTGTTCGGGCTCGGCTCCGGGCTCGGTTACATCCACTGGGACGGCAAGGGGCTGGACTTCCCCTTCCTGGGCGGCCGGGTCAAGCCGTTCGAGCTCACGCGCAACCTGGCCGGGGAACTGGGTCTGGAGCTGGTGGTACACGAGACGACGTCGCGACGAAAGGCGTGGCACAACGTCACGGCCGCGATCGACGCGGGTCGGCCGGTCGGACTGCAACTCGACAGCTACCACCTGGACTACTTCGGGTCCAAGGTGCACTTCGGCGGCCATGTGGTGGCCATGTACGGATACGACACACACCATGCCCACCTGGTGGACACCGAGCAGCAAGGCGGAGCGGTGACCACGACGCTGGCCGGCCTGGCCGACGCGAGATCCGAGCGTGGCCCGATGACCGCCCGGAACCGCTCCTTCACCCTCGCCGTGCCGCACGACCGGCCCGCTCCGCAGGATCGGATCGTCCCCGCGATCACGGCGTGCGCCGACGCGTTCCTCAACCCGCCCATCGCGAACCTGGGTTACCGGGGCATCGAGAAGACCGCCGGCCTGGTGCCGAAATGGCTGGACCGCAGCAACGATCCACGGCGAGACCTGCCGCAGGCCGCCCGCCTCATGGAGCAGGCCGGCACCGGCGGCGCACTCTTTCGCAACCTCTACCGCGACTTCCTCGCGGAGTGCGGCCTGCTGATCGACGACGGCAACCTCCGTGCCGGCCACGCGTTGTACGCCGAGGCCGCCGGCCTGTGGACCGAGGTGGCCGAGGCCATCGCGCGAGCGGGCGAGACCGCCGACGCCGCGCACCTCGTCCACGCCGGCGCGATCCTGCGCGACCTCGCGCGCGTGGAACACGACGCCATGCGGGCGTTGCGGCTGGTCGAGCCGTGAGACGTCCGCGCGGGCGCGGGTAGGAACCGGGCCCCAAGCGGCCCCACGTGGGGGTCGACGTCGAGACGCGGGCCGGACGGACGCGTGCGTGAGGGCCGGGCGGGCAGTCCTCGCCGGTTCGTGGACACCCGGCGCGCGGCGGTGTCCCGAGCGTTCGCGAGACGGTCACCCACCGGTCGCCCGTGCGCCGTCCCCGAGTCGCCGGCGAGACGTGCCACGGCTTGTATCGTTCGCCGACGTCGGATCGCGATATCGGCCGCGCGGCGGCGGCCTCGGCACAGGAGTGAGTCGGATGGGCACACCGTCCCCACCTGCGGGCGCGGGTGAGGGCGAGGGCACACCGCCCTCACCCGTACCCGCGGGTGCTTTGACGCGTCGACTGGGTCTATCCGACGCGGTCGTGATCGGGTTGGGGGCGATGATCGGCGCCGGCGTGTTCGCCGCACCGGCGCCCGCGGCGGGCGCGGCGGGGTCCGGACTCCCGGTGGCGTTGGGGTTGGCGGCGGTGGTGGCGTACTGCAACGCGACGTCCTCGGCCCGACTCGCCGCCCGCTACCCGACATCGGGCGGCACCTACGTCTACGGCCGCGAGCGCCTGGGCGCCTTCTGGGGACATCTGGCCGGGTGGGCGTTCGTGGTCGGCAAGACCGCGTCGTGCGCGGCGATGGCGCTGACCGTCGGGTCGTACGCGTGGCCCGACCA
>NZ_WWJX01000829.1 GCF_009865215.1 Streptomyces sp. SID3343
GCCACCCGCGTAGCCGCCCCCGCCGCCACTGCCGCCGCCGTAGCCGCCGCCGACACCACCACCGCCGCCCCCGACCGAGCCCCCGCCGCCGCCGGCGCTGCCGCCGCCACCGCCGTTGGCCGTGCCGCCACCGCCGCCGCCCGCCCCCGCGGGAAGCGAGGGCAGCGGCGGGAAGGTCAGGGGTTCGAGCCCCTTGAGCGTGTCGGTGGTGACCCGGTAGCTGCTACCGAGGTACTCCATCTGCCGGATGGCCTCTTGGTGTTCCTTGTCCATCGAGGCCTTCGCCTGGGCGACCATCGCCTTCTTGTCGGGCGAGTCACCCGGTTTGCACATGAGTTGCTTGTCGCCGTTGCTGGAGACGATCAGTTCGGCGTTGGCGTCCGGCTGCGGCACCGCGACCAGCGCCAGGCTCAGCGAGGAGCCGGCGGTGCTCATCGAATAGCCCACCTTGCCGGCATGGTCCGCGAACTTGCGCGTCGTGACCATGACCTGGCTGGTCCACTCACGGAAGTTGTCCGCGGCCTTGCCGGTCCAGTCCAATCGGCCGACCCGGGTTTCGAGCGCGCTCGTCAGGCCCTCCAAGGTGGCCTGGGCGTCGATCAACTTCTGGCCCGTAGTCGTCAGATCGGAAGGTTTGGCGCCCTCGATCATGCTCCGTAGGGCAGCGTGTGAGTACTCCTCGAAGTTGGTGGGACCGTCACCCCAGCCACCACCACCACCAGCGTCCAACATGTGTGTTCACCCCGTCCCCGTAGTTCCCGTCACCGCGCCCGATCAGGGCTCGGCTCAGGGAGCCTTCACCGGCGGTGTGAGCGCCGGCTTGTTGTCCACGTAATCCGTCTGCAGCTGGGCGTACTTGGCCGTGAAGTCGTCTTCGTTGCCCTCGTACGTGCCCTGCACGTACTGCACGGTCATCTGCATGGCCTCGATCTGCCGCTTGAGCTGCGTCGACAGATCGGTCAGCTTCATCTTCACGTCCACGTACGCGGACCACAGCTGCATGGCCTCCGCGAACGTTCCGGAGGCGTCCATGGCCACGTCGTGGTTGATCATCTGATGTGAGGCGACCGGTGACCCGTCGAGGTCGTCGAGCGCCCGCTGGACGTCCTTCTGGAACTGCACCAAGGACTCGATACCGGCCGACATCGCCTGCATGTCGGTCGATGAGGTTCCTACCGGTCCACCACCGCCACCATCGGCGATAAGCACCTTTTCACCACTCCCCCGTGCGTGGTGTTGGCGACCGGGGTCACCGGCACCACGCAGCTCGTCACCACACGCCGCAGGTGCCCTCTCTGGGCAGCACGTCGCGGCGCACCCGTTATCAGTACAGATCAGAGTACCCAGGAGAGCAGACGGATGGGTATGGGGCTGCCGGCGGCCCGTCAGACTTGACGAAACGGTTATGACGCGAGGCTGTTGCCGACGAGCCGACCCCCGGCGAGACGCGAGACGCGAGGCCGTCGCCGACGAACCGACACCCCGCGCGAACAACGACGCCGCACCCCGAATCATCGAGGTGCGGCGGTGCCGCGCGCGGCCGTTCGGTCGCGCTACTCGGTTTCCTCGGCCAGCTCCAGCCAGCGCACTTCCAGCTTGTCCCGATCAGCCCGGATCGTACGCAGTTCGGCGTCGAGCTCCGAGACCTTGTCGAAGTCGGTGGCGTGGACCGTGAGTCCGTCGTGCACCTTCTTCTCCCGCTCGACCAGCTTGGCCAACTGGCGCTCGACGCGCTGGAGTTCCTTCTTCGCGGCCCGGGTGTCGCCGCCTCCGCGGCGGGCCGGGGCGGCGACGGCCTGGTCACCCTCGACCGCTTCGCGCCGGCGCCGGAGGTACTCCTCGATGCCGCCCGGCAGCATCCGCAGCGTGCGGTCGCCGAGCAGCGCGAGCACCGTGTCGGTGGTGCGCTCGACGAAGTAGCGGTCGTGGCTGACGATCACCAGCGAACCGGGCCAACCGTCGAGCAGGTCTTCCAGCTGGGTCAGCGTCTCGATGTCGAGGTCGTTGGTCGGTTCGTCCATGAAGAGCACGTTGGGCTCGTCCATGAGCAATCGAAGCAACTGCAACCGGCGCCGCTCGCCACCGGAGAGGTCGGACACCGGGGTCCACTGCTTCTCGCCGGTGAAGCCGAACTGTTCGCACAGTTGACCGGCCGTCATCTCCTTGCCCTTGCCGATCTCGACCCGCTCGCGGATCTGTGACACGGCCTCCAACACGCGCAGTGTCGGCGGGAGTTCGGCGACCTCCTGGGAGAGGTAGGCCAACTTCACGGTGCGCCCGACGACGATCTTGCCGGTAGGCGGCTGGATCTCGCGATAGGCCGCGTCCGTGAGCGCGCGCAGCAACGAGGTCTTGCCCGCGCCGTTGACGCCGACCAGGCCGATCCGGTCGCCGGGGCCCAGGTTCCAGGTCAGGTGCTCCAGGAGGGTCTTGGGGCCCGCCTGGATCGTGACGTCGAGCAGCTCGAACACGGTCTTGCCCAGGCGCGCGTTGGCGAAGCCCCGCAGCGCCTGGGTGTCGCGCGGCGGCGGCTCGTCGGCGATCAGCTCGTTGGCGGCTTCGATCCGAAACTTCGGCTTGGACGTACGCGCGGGGGCGCCGCGGCGCAGCCAGGCCAGTTCCTTGCGGACCAGGTTCAGCCGCTTGGTCTCCTCGGTCGACGCGATCCGCGCGCGTTCGGCGCGGGCCAGCACGTACGCCGAGTAGCCGCCCTCGTAGTCGTGCACCTTGCCGCCCTGCACGTCCCACGTGCGGGTGCACACCTCGTCGAGGAACCAGCGGTCGTGGGTGACCACGACGAGCGCGGAGCGGCGCACCTTGAGGTGTCCGGCGAGCCACGCGATGCCCTCGACGTCGAGGTGGTTGGTGGGCTCGTCGAGGATGATCAGGTCGTGCTCTTCGATGAGCAGCTTCGCGAGCGCGATCCGGCGCCGCTCGCCGCCGGAGAGCGGGCCGATCACCGAGTCGATGCCGCTCTCGAAGCCGGGCATCGCCAGGCCGCCGAACAGGCCGGTCAGCACGTCGCGGATGCGCGCGTTGCCCGCCCACTCGTGATCGGGGCGGTCGCCGACGATCTCCTGCCGCACGGTCGCCTGCGGATCCAGGTCGTCCTGCTGGCTGAGGATGCCCAGGCTCAGGCCGCCCACGTGGGTGACCCGACCCGAGTCCACGGGTTCGCGCTGTGCCATCACCCGGATCAGCGTGGTCTTGCCGTCACCGTTTCGACCCACGACACCGATCCGGTCCCCTTCGGCGACGCCGAGGGAGACCTCGTCGAGCAGGGTGCGCATGACATACGCCTTGCCGACTGACTCAAGATTGACCAGGTTCGCCATCAGACCGAACCGCCGTACCGCAACGCTCGCATTCGACCAACTCTAACGGTCCGCGCTAGAGCGTGTTCTCGCGCTCCGTCACAACGACCCGGCGGGGCAGTACCCGAGCCCCGGGGACCGCCCCGTGCGCCACTCGCGCCGCACGGCACGTGCCGGATTCGGTGAGGCGCCGAGCCACGTCGTGCGCCGTCGCCTCGTCGGGGGCCAGGAACGCGCACGTGGGTCCCGAGCCGGACACCAGCGAGCCGAGCGCGCCCGCCTCGACGCCCGCGCGCAGGGTCGCGGCCAGCGCGGGTCG
>NZ_WWJX01000090.1 GCF_009865215.1 Streptomyces sp. SID3343
CAGCCCGGCCGGCGCTTGAGGCCACACGTCAGCCCGGCCGGCGCTTGAGGCCACCCCCGCCAACCGAGCGCCAAAGGCTGACCCGATCAGGCGCGAAGCAACTCCGCCAGCCCATGCCGGGACGCGGCCACGACCACCCGGTCCGTAGGCAGCAACACATACCCGGGCGCCAAATCCCACCTCAGCGCCCGCCCCGAAGCCCCGGTCACGCCACCACCAGCCGCGCCACCCCGAGCCACGCCACCCCCCGAAACGCC
>NZ_WWJX01000830.1 GCF_009865215.1 Streptomyces sp. SID3343
GCTGCCCTGGGGGGCCGGGCGCGGCGCCGGGCGCGGGCCCGGAGTCGGCGCACCCGCCGGGCGCGGGCCCGGAGCGGGGGCAGGACGCGCTGCGGCGGCCTGCGGAGAGTTGGGAGTGCCCTGCGCAGCGCCCGAGGGGGCGGGGCGCGGGGTGCGGCGGGCGGGCCCGCCTTCCGTCTTGAGTGCTTCTGTCAGTTTGCGAACAACCGGCGCCTCGATCGTCGAGGACGCCGAACGAACGAACTCACCGAGTTCTTGGAGCTTGGCCATGACGACCTTGCTCTCGACTCCGAACTCCTTGGCGAGTTCGTATACCCGGACCTTTGCCACGTCGCTCCTTCTGGTCCGGGGTTGGTCGTCCGCCGGACCGTCACTACCGCATGTCTGTACTCATCGCGTACTCATCGAGTGCTCATCGCAATCTCGACCTACTTCCGACTCGCGAGGTACTGCTTCGCTGGACCTGTCCGACCGACCTCTGACAACCCATCACCGCTCAAGTAAGCACGCAGTGGTGCCGAGTCCAGCGGCCCCGGCACGCGCAAAGCCCGGACGAACGCCTTGCGACGATCGGCCAGGGCCAGGCACTCCGGATCGGGGTGCAGATGCGCCCCCCGCCCGGGCATTCGGCCGCGCGGATCGGGGGCACAACTGCCCTCGACCGCAACGACCCGCAACAGGTCGGCCTTGGCCGCACGCTGCCGACAACCCACGCACGTACGGCACGGAGAAGCAGCAATATCCTGCTTTTCCGACCTTGAACGAGGGCATGCTCGGGCACGCCTGCGACCAGACATGTTCAAGTCTACCGCTCCTCACCGCGACCTGGTTCGGCCGACCGTCCCCGGTCGTCCGATTCACCGGGTTCGGTGTCCGGCCGGATGTCGATTCGCCATCCGGTCAATCGCGCGGCAAGTCGGGCATTCTGCCCTTCCTTGCCGATGGCCAGCGAGAGCTGGTAGTCGGGCACCGTCACCCGGGCGGAGCGCGCGGCGAGGTCGACGACCTCCACCTTGCTCACCCGTGCCGGAGACAGCGCGTTGGCCACCATCCGCGCGGGGTCGTCCGACCAGTCGACGATGTCGATCTTCTCGCCGTTCAACTCGGCCATGACGGCACGCACGCGCGCGCCCATCGGCCCGATGCACGCGCCCTTGGGGTTGAGCCCCGCGCGCGTGGAGTAGACGGCGATCTTGGAGCGGTGGCCGGCCTCGCGGGCGATCGCGGCGATCTCGACGCTGCCGTCGGCGATCTCCGGGACCTCCAGCGCGAACAGCTTCCGCACCAGGTTGGGGTGGGTGCGCGAGAGCGTGATGGACGGCCCCTTGGGCCCACGCCGCACCTGTACGACATAGCAACGCAGGCGCATGCCGTGCGCGTACCGCTCGCCCGGTACCTGCTCCTGGGGCGGCAGGATCGCTTCGATGCGACCCAGGTCCACCAGGACGTTGCGGTTGTCCTTGCCCTGCTGGACCACGCCGGCGACGATCTCGCCCTCACGGCCGGCGAACTCGCCGAACGTGATCTCCTCCTCGGCGTCGCGCAGCCGCTGGAGAATGACCTGCTTGGCGGTGGTCGCCGCGATCCGGCCGAAGTCGTCCGGGGTGTCGTCGAATTCGCGGACGCGCTGCCCGGCCTCGTCGGTCTCGGTCGCCCACACGGTGACGTGGCCGGTGGCTCGGTCCAGCTCCACGCGCGCCTTGGGCAGACTGCCCTCCGTGCGGTGGTAGGCGATCAGCATGGCCGATTCGATGGCCTCGACCAAAAGGTCGAACTTGATCTCTTTCTCGCGCTCAAGCCCGCGCAGGGCGCTCATGTCGATGTCCACGTCCTACGCCTCCCCGTCCGTGTTGTCACCGGTCACGGTGTCGTCGTTGTCGTCGTCTGTCTCGACGTCGTCTTCGTCGCCCGCCTCGACGTCGTCGTCGAGGTCTTCGTCCACGTCGTCGACGTCGATGTCACCGACGTCGGTCTTCTTGCGGTTGAACTCGACCTGCACCGTCGCCTTGGCGACCGCGTCGTACGCCAGGCGTCGCGGCTTGCCGTCCACGTCGAGCTCGACGCCCTCGGCGTCGGCCTTGCCGACCCGGCCGGTCACGGTCGTACCGTCGTGCAGCTGCGCCAGGACCAGGCGGTCCGCGGCGCGGCGCCAGTGGCGCTCCAGGGTGAGCGGTCGGTCGACGCCCGGGGTGGTGACTTCCAGCGTGTAGCCGAGCGCGCCCATCACGTCGGACGCGTCGAGCGTGTCCGCGACGGTCCGGCTGACCTCGGCGACCTTGTCCAGGTCCACGCCGTCGTCGGCGGCCACGATCACCCGGAGCACCCGGCGCTTGCCGGCGGCGCTGAGCGCGAGATCCTCGAGATCCACGCCCGCGGTGGTGACCACTGGTTCCAGCAACTCCCGCAGCCGGTCCAATGTGGTGGTGCTCATCCGGGTGACTCCTCGGCTGCGTGTGCTGTTGTCTCTGGTGCGTCGACCGCTGTGGCGTGTCGTTCGTGGAAGGACCACAGTATCCGGTCGGCGAGCCATCTCGCGCACGTCCGCCCGGCGTACGCCGGATGTCCGCCGAGGGTCGCACGCCCCCATATGCGATAGCGTCCGACACGGCCAGGGGCCGCCGGTCGACCTCGGCCGACGGCGGGCTTCACGGACGAGGGGCAGGAGCGGGACGCATGCGCGACGCCGGGCCGACGCGACGGGCCGTCCTGGGCACCGTGGCCGTGGCGACCATCGCCGTCACGGTCGCCGGTTGCGACAGTGACGACAAGGGTTCGGACCAGGGCCGGAACAAGGCCGACGACGCGGCGCGCAAGGGGGCGTACGCGGCCACCGCAGTCCTGCTCGCCCGCTATGACGCGGTCGCGGCCAAGCACGCGCCACTCGCGGCGCGGATCACCCCGCTGTCGGCCGAACTGCGCGAGCATCTCGCCCTGTTCGCCGGAACCGCGAAGTCGCCCACACCGGCGCCCGCGCCGCCGGTCCAGGTGCCCGAGGAGGCCGCCGCCGCGAGCAGCGCGGCCGCCGACTGGGCGCAGCAGGGTTCGGACGAACGGCTGACCGCGCTGGCCGCGGTCTCTCCCGAGCTCGCTCGCCGGTTCGCTTCCACGTCCGCGTGTCTCGCGGGCCACGCCCAGTTGCTTCGGAGCACGTCGTGACCACCCCCACCCCTTCGGCCAAGGCCGGTGCGAACCCCCTCGTCAAGGCGTTGCAGGGCGCGCTCGACGCCGAGCACGCGGCCGTCTACGGCTACGGCGTCGCCGGCGGCCGGCTCGCCGGGGCCGCGCAGACCCAGGCCCGGAC
>NZ_WWJX01000831.1 GCF_009865215.1 Streptomyces sp. SID3343
GTCGTCGAGGGCGGCGAGCAGGTCGGCGCGGGTCGCGTCGCGGTGCCGCTCGACCAGACGCGCGTTGACGTCGTCCTGATCGAGGGGGGCCGCGTCGGGGGCGCGCTCGCCCCTGGCCTCGGCGAGCAGGCGGGCCAACAGGGGCGCCTCGGGCCACGACGCGAGATGGGCGACCACGGCCCTGCCGTCCCAGCCGGCGAGGCGGGAGGGGGCGTCGAGGTCGGCGCGGGCGGCCACGGTCCGGAAGGCATCCCACGCGGCGAGGGCACGGTCGCGCTGCTGCGTCTGGGGCATCGAGGCGGCGCCGCGCGGGCCGCTTACGATCTCGATCGAGGACATGCCCGCATACTGCCCCTTGGCGTCGGCGTCGAACTCCCCGGCATCGGTCCCCGGCGGGGGAGGACGGGCCCTGCGAGGGCCGTTGCGGTCGCCTACTAGGCTCGCCGGGAGGCGGATCGGCATGCCGCCGGAGGAGGCGGGTTCCCCGTCTCGCCGCACAGGATGAGGAGATGCGCACCATGGCTGTCGAGATCGGTAGCAAGGCCCCCGAGTTCGAGCTCAAGAACCAGCACGGCGAGGTTGTTCGTCTCGCGGACTTCCGCGGTGAGAAGAACGTGCTCCTCGTCTTCTACCCGTTCGCGTTCACCGGTGTGTGCACCGGCGAGCTGTGCGCGCTTCGCGACGATCTGCCCAACTTCCAGAACGACGACGTGCAGGTCCTGGCCGTGTCCTGCGACGCGCCATTCTCGCTGCGGGTGTTCGCCGAGCAGGAGGGCTACGAGTACCCGCTGCTGTCGGACTTCTGGCCGCACGGTGGCACCGCGCAGGCCTATGGCGTCTTCGCCGAGGACAAGGGTTGCGCCGTGCGCGCGACCTTCGTCATCGACAAGGAGGGCGTCGTCAAGTGGAGCGTCGTCAACGCGATTCCGGACGCGCGTGACCAGGCCGAGTACCTCAAGGCCCTCGCCGCCGTCTGATTCGTGGTGCGCTCGGGGGTTCTCGGGCCGGTTCGGGCGTAGGCCGTGCCGCGCGGGGTACCGATGCGGCGGCGGAACTCGACGCGGTCGGGGAACTCCTGGCTAGGATCCACGCGTTGTCACGTCATACACGCGAATATTCCGGGGCACTCGTGCTCCATGATCATTTGGAGGACTCGTGGGCGTCAGCCTGAGCAAGGGCGGCAACGTCTCGCTCTCGAAGGAGGCCCCCGGCCTCACCGCGGTTCTGGTCGGCCTCGGCTGGGACGTGCGGACGACCACCGGTACGGACTTCGACCTCGACGCGAGCGCGATCATGCTCAGCGGCGCGGGTCAGGCTCCGTCCGACCAGCACTTCGTCTTCTTCAACAACCTCAAGAGCCCCGACGGCTCGGTCGAGCACACCGGTGACAACACCACCGGTGAGGGCGAGGGCGACGACGAGGCGCTGAAGGTCAACCTGGCCGGTGTCCCCGCGGACATCGAGCGCATCGTGTTCCCGGTGTCGATCTACGACGCCGAGACGCGCCAGCAGAGCTTCGGTCAGGTGCGCAACGCGTTCATTCGCATCGTGAACCAGGCCGACAACAACGAACTCGCGCGTTACGACCTCACCGAGGACGCCTCGACGGAGACCGCGATGGTCTTCGGCGAGCTGTACCGCAACGGCGCGGAGTGGAAGTTCCGCGCGGTCGGCCAGGGCTACGCGTCCGGCCTGCGCGGTATCGCCAAGGACTTCGGGGTCAACGTCTGACCGGCGAACGCGACGAACGCCCGCCGACTGCGTGAGCAGTCGGCGGGCGTTCGTCGTCCCGGGGACGGGAGGGCAGTCCTTGGGGCAGGGTCCTTGGGCCCGTGCCTCGTGCCTCGTGCCCGGTGCCGTGGGCCCCGTGCCGTGGGCCTTGGGTCTTGTGCCGTGGGTCTGTGGGGCACTGGCCTTTCGGGTCTTCGGGTCTTCGGGTCTTCGGGTCTTCGGGTCTTCGGGCCGGACCGGGTCGAACGCGGCTTCGGTCGGCGGTGGTTCGGGCTCCGGACGGCAGGCTGTCCGGGCTTTGTGGCGCGGGCCGTCAGGGCTGCGGGAATGGGCTCCGACCAGGCAGTGAGCCACACATGGTCACTTCCTGGTAATGGGGGGCCTGCCACGCTCCGAGCGTGGCAAGGTTGAATCGAATGTACGACGATCAGGAGGATTCGATGGGGGTCACCCTCGCCAAGGGCGGAAACGTCTCGTTGAGCAAGGCCGCACCCAATCTCACCAATGTGCTGGTGGGTCTGGGCTGGGACGCGCGGGCCACCACGGGGGCATCGTTCGACCTGGACGCGAGTGCGCTGCTGTGCGGCGGTGCGGGCAAGGTGCTCGGCGACGACTATTTCGTCTTCTACAACAACCTCAAGAGCCCCGAGGGCTCGGTGGAGCACACCGGCGACAACCTCACGGGCGACGGCGACGGTGACGACGAGGTCATTCTCGTGGACCTGATGGCCGTTCCCGAGCAGGTCGAGAAGGTCGTCTTCCCGGTGTCGATCTACGACGCGGAGATGCGCGGACAGACCTTCGGGCAGGTCCGTAATGCCTACATCCGGATCGTGAACCAGGCGGACAACAACGAGCTTGCGCGCTACGACCTCACCGAGGATGCGTCAAGCGAGACAGCCATGATCTTTGGAGAACTTTACCGTTACCAGGGGGAGTGGAAGTTCCGCGCAGTAGGTCAGGGGTACGCTTCGGGCCTGCGGGGGATCGCACTCGACTTCGGCGTCAGCGTGCAATGAACGCTTGTTGACGGAGTGTCAGGGTCGGTCACCCGGTGGGGCCGGCCCTGACCGCTTTTCCGAGACCTCTCGGGCGACGGACTAGGCCGGTCTTCCTGATGACCCACCCGGAGAAGCAATCCCCAGGTAGATAAGGACCTCATCCGTGGTAATCCGTACGTTCGGCTGGTCGTTCGGCGTGACGGCGGTCGGCTTGGCCGTCGCCGCGTATTTCTGGGGGTGGACAGGCTTCAGCATCGTGCTGATCCTGTCGATCCTCGAAATCTCGTTGTCTTTCGACAACGCTGTAGTAAATGCCACGATCCTCAAGAAGATGAATGCCTTCTGGCAGAAGATGTTCTTGACGGTCGGTATTTTGATTGCCGTCTTCGGTATGCGGCTCGTGTTCCCGCTGCTCATCGTGTGTCTTACCGCCGGCATGAGTCCGAACGACGTCGTGGATCTCGCGTTCCACGACGACAAGATGATCGACGGCATGACCTATGCGGACCACCTCCACGAGGCGCATCCCGCGATCGCCGCGTTCGGCGGTCTGTTCCTGCTGATGATCTTCCTTGACTTCATGTTCGACGAGCGTGACCACAAGTGGGTCGGGCCGCTGGAGCGGTTCACCGCCAAGCTCGGCAGCTTCGACGTGTTGTCCACGCTGATCGGGCTGATCGTGCTCGTGGTCTCCGCGCAGACGCTCGCGCCCGCGCACAAGGAGGGCACGGTCATGGTGGCCGGTGTGCTCGGCCTGATCGCGTATCTGGGCGTCGGCGGGCTCTCCGACTACTTCGAGACACACGGCACGCTCGCGCACATCGACGACGAGGACGAGGACGAAGCGGCCGAGGAAGGCGCTGCGGCCAAGCCCGCGGCCCAGACCGCCGGCAACGGCGGCGGCAACGTCAAGCTCGCCGCCGGCAAGGCCGCGTTCTTCATGTTCCTCTACCTCGAAGTCCTGGACGCGTCCTTCTCCTTCGACGGTGTGGTCGGCGCGTTCGCGATCACCCAGGACCTGCTGATGATCACGCTCGGCCTGGGTATCGGCGCGATGTACATCCGGTCGCTCACGGTCTACCTGGTTCGGCAGGGCACGCTGGACGACTACGTGTACCTGGAGCACGGCGCGCACTATGCGATCGGCGCGCTGGCGAGCATCCTGCTGCTGTCGATCGAGTACGAGATCCACGAGGTCATCACCGGCCTGGTCGGTGTCGGCTTCATCGGGATCGCGTTGATCTCGTCGATCGCGCGCAACAAGCGGGTGGGGCACACCCCGGGGCAGAACGCTGCCGGGAAGGTCGACGCCTAGCCTCGCGCGCGTACCGCCGTCGGAACATCGCGACCGGTACCGTGCCCGACGAACAGTCGGGCACGGTACCGGTTTTTTCGTGTCCGGTTATGTTGTGTACTGGAGCCGCCACTATGCGTGCCGGCCGGGGGAATGGGAGGGTTTGATGCCGCGTTTCGACTGGCGTCGCGGGTTGGTGGAGCGCGAGCCCGAACACGGTGGGCACAAGGTCGCGTTGACCAGGTCCACACCCGAGGTGTCGCTGACCCAGGCGGGTTCCGCGACCGGGACGTTGCGGGTCAACCTGCACTGGAACCCACAGGTCGAGGAGGCGCCGCCGCGGCAGCGCAGTGGGGGGCTGTTCAAGCCGCTCGCGGTGCAGTCGCCGCCGTTGCCGCAGAAGATCGACCTCGACCTCGGCTGCATGTGGGAGATGGCGGACGGGTCGAAGGGCGTCGTGCAGGCGTTGGGAAACCTGTATGGGGCGTTCAGTCAGCCGCCGTATGTGCGGTTGGACACCGACGACCGGTCGGGGTCCGCGTCGGGGGAGACGTTGTTCATCAACATCGACCAGGCGCGAAATGTGCGGCGGTTGTTGATCTTTGTCTATATCTACGAGGGTATTCCGGCGTTTGACCAGGTCAACGGGGTGGTGACGCTGTTCCCGAACGCCGGGTTGCCGATCGAGGTGCGGTTGGACGAGCACGCTCGGGAGGCTCACACGTGTGCGGTGGCCGTGGTGGAGAACCACGGCGACGAGATCGTGGTGCGGCGGGAGGTTCGCTACGTGCGGGGGTATCAGGCGGAGTTGGATCGGGAGTATGGGTGGGGGCTGCTTTGGGCTCGGGGGTACAAGTGAGGTTGGTGGGGCGGGGGTTGGCCTTTGGCGGTGGCCTTTGGCCTCAGGTGCCGGTGGGGTGATTTTGGCCTCAGGCGCCGGCTGGGCTGTCTTTTGGCCTCAAGCGCCGGCCGGGCTGTCTTTGGCCTCGGACGCCGGCCAGGCTGCATCTGTTTGGGCCGGTGGCCTCAGGCGCCGGCCGGGCTGACTGTGCCCTCAAGCGCCGGCCGGGCTGGTTTTTGCTTGGGTTGGCTTTTTGGGTGGTGGTCTCTGGCGCGCCGGGCTGTGCTTGGGTGGCCTCAAGCGCCGGCCGGGCTGTATCTGCTTGAGTCGGCTTTGGGTGTGGGCCGGTGGCCTCAAGCGCCGGCCGGGCTGGTTTTTGCTTGGGTTGGCTTTTTGGGTGGTGGCCTCTGGCGCGCCGGGCTGTGCTTGGGTGGCCTCAAACGCCGGCCGGGCTGTATCTGCTTGGGTCGGCTTTGGGTGTGGGCCGGAGGCCTCGAGTGCCGGCCGGGCTGATTGTGGCCACAAGTGCCGGCCGGGCTTGGGTGGCCTCAAACGCCGGCCGGGCTGTGTCTGCTTGAGTCGGCTTTGGGTGTGGGCCGGAGGCCTCAGGCGTCGGCCGGGCTGACTGTGGCCTCAAACGCCGGCCGGGCTGTGTCTGCTTGGGTCGGCTTTGGGTGTGGGCCGGAGGCCTCGGGTGTCGGGCGGGCTGATTGTGGCCACGAGTGCCGGCCGGGCTTGGGGTGGCTTCAAGCGCCGGCCGGGCTGGTTGGTGGTGGGGTCAGGACTGGAATTGGGGGCCCTGGGGCGGGGTGTCCAGGCGGCGTAGTTGTG
>NZ_WWJX01000832.1 GCF_009865215.1 Streptomyces sp. SID3343
GCCGCAAGGCGGCTCTGCTCGTCTGGGTCGCCGTGCTGATCGCGGTGAGCGGCATCGCGATGGCGGTCGGCAGCGACTACCACAACGACTTCTCGCTTCCGGGCACCGAGTCGCAGCAGGCGGCCGACACGCTGCGCGAGCACGGCGCCACCCAGGCCGGCGACAGCGTCCAGATCGTCCTGCACGACAAGGCGCCGGTGTCCGCGCCGGCGACCCGCGAACGCGTCGAGCGCATGCTCGGCGCGGTGGGCGGCCTTCCGCACGTCGCGGAGGTACGCAGTCCGTACGCCGACGCGGGCGCCGTGTCCCGCGACGGCCTGACCGCGTACGCGACGGTCACCCTGGACGGCGTGGGCACCGACGTACCCAAGGACGCGGTCCGCTCGATCATCGACACCGCGCAGGCCGCCGAGGTCCGCGGCGCCACGCTGCGGGTCGAACTCGGCGGCGATCAGATCCGCGGCGCCCAGGAGAGCGGCGGCGGTGCGGCCGAGGGCGCGGGCATGCTGGGCGCGCTGGTGATCCTGGTGTTCCTGTTCGGTTCGCTCGTGGCCGCCGCGGTGCCGTTGCTGACCGCGATCTTCGCCGTGGGCAGCACGCTCGGCCTGGTGATGCTCACGTCACGGGTCGCGAGCATCGCCGACTTCACGCCGCCGGTGATGATGCTCGTCGGCCTGGGTGTCGGGGTCGACTACGCCCTGCTCATCTTCTCCCGCTACCGCACCGAGTTGCTGCGCGGCGCGGACGCCGAGACGGCCGGCCGGCGGGCCCTGGACACTGCGGGCCGGACCGTGTTCTTCGCGGCCTGCACGGTGATCATCGCGCTGCTCGGTCTGGTCACGCTGGGCCTGGGTTCGCTTCGCGGCGTCGCGCTCGCGGTCGCGTTGACCGTGCTGATGACGATGCTCGCGTCGTTGACCCTGCTACCCGCGCTGCTGGGCCTGTTCGGCGCGCGGATCAAGCGCAACGTCGAGCGCCGCGCGGCGAAGGCCAAGGTCGCCGAGGGCACTCGGTGGCGCGCGTGGGCGGCGTTCGTCCAGCGTCGCCCGTGGGTCGCGCTGATCGTCCCGGTCGTCGCGCTGATCGGTCTTTCGGCGCCGGCGGTCGACATGCGACTGGGCTTCGCCGACGCGGGCAACGACGCGCCGGCCAAGACCAGTCGGCAGGCGTACGACCTGCTGGCCGACGGCTTCGGGCCGGGTTTCAACGGGCCGTTGTTCGTCGTCGTCGAGGGTGACGCGGCCGCCGCGCAGCGGACCCGGGCGACGTTGGAGGGCACCGCCGGGATCGTCGCGGTGAGCCCGATCCTGCCGTCCGGCGACGCGAGCGTGTCCACCGTGATCGCCTACCCGAAGTCGGCGCCCCAGGACGAGGCGACCACCGAACTCGTCAAGCGTTTGCGTCAGGACGTCATGCCCGCCGTGGAGCGCGACACCGGCTCGACCGTCCTGGTCGGCGGTGGGACGGCGGGGGTCGAGGACTTCGCGGCCAAGGTCTCCGACCGGCTGCCGCTGTTCGTGGCGATCGTGGTCGGGCTCTCGTTCGTGCTGCTGCTGCTCGTCTTTCGGTCGATCCTGGTACCGCTCAAGGCGGCGCTGCTCAACCTGCTGAGCATCGGTGCGGCGATGGGCGTGCTCACGCTGGTGTTCCAGCACGGCATGTTCGGGGTGCAGGAGGGGCCGATCGAGGCGTTCATCCCGGTGATGATCTTCGCGATCGTGTTCGGCCTGTCGATGGACTACGAGGTCTTCCTGCTCGCCCGCGTCCACGAGGAGTGGCAGCGCACCCGCGACGCGGGGCACTCGGTCCGCGAGGGTCTGGCCACCACCGGCCGGGTGATCACGGCCGCGGCGGCCATCATGATCGTGGTCTTCGGCGCCTTCGTGCTGAGCGAGGATCGCATGCTCCAACAGTTCGGGCTGGGCCTGGCGGTGGCGATCCTGCTCGACGCGCTGGTGATCCGCTGCCTGATCGTCCCGGCGGTGATGCGCCTGTTCGGCGCCAAGGCGTGGTGGCTGCCGCGGTGGCTCGACCGCAAGCTGCCCAGGATCGCGATCGAACACGGTTGACCTGCACGGCAGTTGTCGAATCGGCCCCGAGGCCCTGACACCGAGGCGGTGTCGGCGAGGATCCCAGTCCTTCGCCGGCACCGCCTCGGTGTGTTGGGGCACACGCGTCGGGTCGGGCACCGGGGGTCTTCCTGATCATCGCCGAGTGTTCATTTCACGGCCCGCCAGGGGTGTTTCGGGCTTCCTATCGTGAGCCCGGGCGACGGAACGGTCGTCGGCCGAACCTTGAGGGAGCCCTGCCTTGTCGCCTGGCCGCGAACCGTGCCGTGACACCCGCCGTGAGACCCACGAGCGTGATCGGCGGATCGAGTCGCTGCTCGCCGAGACCCCGGCGTTGCGCCGCTATGTGAGCACCATTGTGGGTCCCGATGTCCACACCGTCGAGGACGTGGTCCAGGAAACCCTGTTGCGGGCCTGGGAGTCGGCGGATCGCCTGGATTGGGACGGCAGGCCGATCCGGATGTGGTTGTTTCGCGTCGCCCGCAATCTCGCGGTGGACACGCTGCGCCGCAACCGGTCGCTTCCCGTGGGCATCGACCCGAGCGAGTTCACCGGGCTGCCGTCGGTGCCCGACCCCGCGTCGTCCGCGGTGGACCGGTGCATGCTCGTGGGCGCGTTGCGTGCCCTGGCGCCCACCCATCGCGAGGCGCTCGCCCAGGTGCACCTGCTCGACCGCAGCGGCGCGGAGGTCGCCCGCACCCTGGGGATACCGCGCGGGACGGTCAAGTCGCGTACCCATCACGGGATCGCCGCGATCCGTCGGCAGCTGGCCGTACTGGGGGAGACCGGATGACCGCCTCCGGGGATCTCGCGCTGAGTGTCGCGGGACACGACACGAGGCAACTGCTCGGCTGGCTGGGCATCACCATCCTGGTGGTGGCCTTCGCGCACTGGGCCGCCGTGCGGCGCGGCGGTTGGCGGTTCGTCCGGCGCCGGCTG
>NZ_WWJX01000833.1 GCF_009865215.1 Streptomyces sp. SID3343
CCGCTGGCGCATGCCGCCGGAGAACTGGTGCGGGTAGCGGCCGAGCGCGCGCTCGGGGTCGGGGATGCGCACGGTGGCGAGCAGTTCGACGGCCCGCGCGTTCGCGGCCTTCTTGTCGAGTTTCTTGTGGTGGCGCAGGTGTTCGGTGAGTTGCTTGCCGACGCTCAGCATCGGGTGCAGTGACGTCATCGGGTCCTGGAAGACCATCGCGACCCGGTTGCCGCGCAGGTCACGGACCTGACGCGGGGTCATGGTCAGCACGTCGTCGCCCTCGACGAGCAGTTGCCCGCTCGCGGTGCCGCCCTGGGGCAGCAGCCCAAGGAGCGCGAGCGCGGTCATCGTCTTGCCGGAGCCGCTCTCGCCGGCCAGGCCGACGATCTCGCCGCGACCCACGGTCAGGTCGACGCCGTCGATGGCGCGCAGCCGCTGCCCGTCGGGTCCGGGCAGTTCCACCACGAGGTCGCGGATGGCGAGCAGCGGCTGCGGGTCGGCGTCCGGCGCCGGGGTCGAAGTCGGGGTTTCGTTCATGTCCGTATGTCCGTCACTTTCGGATCGCCCGTGCCGTACGCGGGTCGAGCGCGTCGCGCAGGGTGTCGCCCAGGAAGTTGAAGGCGAGCACCGAGAGCAGGATGGCCGCGCCGGGGAAGACGGCGACCCACCACGCGTCGAAGTTCGCCGAGCCGGCGTTGACCATCGCGCCCCACTCGGCGGCGGGCGGCTGGGCGCCCAGGCCCAGGAACGACAGTCCGGACAGCAGCAGTACCGCGTTGCCCAGGTCGAGCGCGGCGAGCACGGCGACCGGACCGGCGAGGTTGGGGCGCAGGTCCACCGCGAGGACGCGCCACCCGGACGCGCCGAGCAGCCGGTCGGCCTGGACGAAGTCCGATTGCCGCAGGGTGAGTACGAGTCCGCGGACCACGCGGGCGTAGGTGGGCCAACTGACGATCACCACCGCGAGCACGGCGTTGGTCAGGTTGGGGCCGAGCGCCGCGACCACGGCCATCGCCAGGATGATCGCCGGGAAGGCGAGCACGAGGTCGGCGCAGCGCATGACGACCATGTCGATCCAGCCGCCGAAGTAGCCGGCGACGGCGCCGAGCACGGTGCCGATGACCATCGCGAGCACGACCAGGAGCAGCGCGAGCGGGAGCGAGATGCGGGTGCCGTGGATGACGCGCGAGAGGATGTCGCGGCCGAGTTGGTCGGTACCGAACCAGTGATCGGCGGACGGGGACTGGTACTTGGGCCATTTCTGGGCCAGCGGGTCCTCGGGGGAGATCACCGACGCGAACACCGCCGCGATCAGGAAGATCCCGATGATGACCAGTCCGGTCAGGGCCAGGGGGCTGCGCCACGGCGACTTCCCGCCGCGGCGGCGCTTGCGCCGCGCGGTGGGGTCGTCCGTGCCGGTGCGGTCGGCTCCGAGCCGATCGCCGAGGAAGAGGCGCGTGGCGTTCACGAGAGGCGAATCCTCGGGTCGATGACCCCGTAGAGCAGGTCCACGAGGAGGTTGATCACGACGTACACGACCGCGACGAACAGGCAGACGCCCATGATGGCGGGCAGGTCCAGGTTGAGCGCGCTCTTGTACGCGTACTGGCCCAGGCCGGGCCACGACAGGACGTTCTCGACCAGGACGGTGCCGGCGAGCATGCCGCCGAAGGTCAGTCCCGCGACGGTCAGGATCGAGGTGAGCGCGGGCCGCAGGACGTGCCGGCGGATCACGGTGGCCTCGGGAAGTCCCTTGGCGCGGGCGGCGCGTACGTAGTCGTTGCCGAGTGCTTCGAGGACTGCGGCGCGGGTGAAGCGGGTGAGCACGCCGATGTTGAACGCGGCGAGTACGCACGCGGGCAGGACCAGGCGGGAGAAGGCTTCGCCGAAGGTGCCCAGGTCGCCGGTGAGCAGCGAGTCGACGGTGTACAGGCCGGTGATGTCCTGGGGTGGGATGGCGCCGGGCGACAGTCTCCCGCCGGCCTGGATCCAGCCGAGCTTGAAGGAGAACAGGTAGAAGGCGACCTGGGCGAGCCAGAACACCGGCATGGACACGCCCGCGAGCGAGACGATCCGGATAATCCGGTCGGGCCACCGGTTGCGGGTGACCGCGGCGACGATGCCCAGTCCGACGCCGATCACCAGCGCCAACACGATGGCCACGAGCGCGAGTTCGAAACTGGCCGGCACCCGGTCCGAGAGATCGTCCCAGACCGGGCGGTGTGACTGCTGCGAGGTGCCCATGTCCCCGTGCAGCAGATTGTTCAGGTAGGTGCCGTACTGGGACGGCAGCGACTCGTCGAGTCCGTTCTTGGCCTTGAACGCGGCGACCGCGGCCGGGTCGTTCAGGGCGCGCTGGCCCAGGTTGGCGGCGACCGGGTCGCCGGGGACGGCGTGGGTGAGCGCGAAGGCGAGCATCGTGATGCCCAGGCACAGCAGTACGCCGACCGACAGGCGCACCAGCACGAAGCGGGCGAAGGGGTGGGAACCGCGCGCGGCCCGGGGGCCGGCGGCCGCACCCTTGCGGGGTGCGGCCGGCCGGGGGGCGGCGTCGACGGTGGCGTCAGCCGAGCTTGTCGACATCGATGTACCAGATCGGGTTGTAGTGCAGGTTCTTGACCGAGTTGTTCGCGGCGATCACCTGGGCGGGCTGGAGCAGCGGGATGAACGGGCCGGTCTTGTTCATCGCTTCCTGCATCTGGCGGTAGAGCTGGACGCGTTCGGCGTCGGAGGTGGCGACCTTGGCCTTGCCGGCGAGTTCGGTCACCTCGGCGTTGGCTTCGGCCTTCCAGCCGGCGCGCAGGCCGACGAGTTCGCCGGGGGTGAAGGCGAGGTAGTCGCTGGCGTCGGGGTAGTCGGCCTGCCACCACCACAGGCCCATCGCCTCGGTGCCGTTGCGGTAGGAGTCCAGGGCGGTCTGGGTGGGGGCCGGCTTGAGGTTGATCGAGATGCCGACCTCCTTGAGGTTGGCCTGTACCCGGGCGCCGAGGTCGCCGAAGTTGATGCCGTTGATCGTCACGTCGGACGCGTAGTACAGGTCCACGCTCGGGTTGTTCAGCCCCGCGCGGGCGAGTGCGGCCTTGGCGCGCGGGACGTCGCGCTGGACGGCCTTGCCCGGGTCGAGCGCGCCGGTGAAGAAGCTCGGCACGACCCCGGCGGCCTGGGCGGACCCGGCGCCGGCGACGTCGAGCAGGCTCTTGTAGTCCAGGCCGTAGCGCACGGCTTCCTGGAAGTCCTTGTTGGACGTGATCGGCGACGTGGCCGGGTTGTCGTTGCTGAACAGGAACGCCGTGGTGGGCGTGGGCTGTTGCAGCACCTGTGCCTGGCCCTTGACCTTGACCGCCTGGTCGGGCGACATGTCCAGGGAGATCTGGCTCTCGCCGCTGAGCACGTTCAGCTGCTGGGTGTTGGCGGGCACGTTGCGCACGACGACCTTGTCGTACTTGGGCTTGGTGCCCCAGTAGTTGTCGTTGCGGGTGAGGATGACCTCGCTGCTGACGTCGTACTTGGTGATCTTGTACGGGCCGCTGCCCTGCGAGTCGGTGTTGAGGTACTGCTCGGCCTTGTCGCCCTGGTCGGCGCCGGCCGCGTCGCTGCCGCCGTGCGCGGCCACGGTCGTGGAGTTGACCACGCCCAGCGCCGGGGTGGCGATGCGGAACGGCAGCGCGGGGTCGGCGGCCTCGGTGGTGAGTACCACCGTGTGCTCGTCCTTGGCGGTCGCGGTGACGCCGTCGAGCAGGAACGCCGGGTTGCCCTTGAGGTTCTTGACCCGGTTGAACGAGAACACGACGTCCTTGGCGGTCACCGGCGAACCGTCGGAGAACTTGGCCTCCGGGCGCAGCGGGAACGTGAAGGTCTTGGCGTCGGGGGCGGCCTCGTAGGAGGCGGCGAGCAGCGGAACCGGCTTGGTCACGTCGCCGTTCGCGAACGTCAGCAGCGTGTCGTAGACGGGGCGGGTGACCAGGATCCCGGTGGGCTCGAACGTGCGGCCCGGGTCGGCGGTCTTGAGGCTGAACGACGTGTCGACGACGAGGGTCCCACCGGCGCCGCCCTCCGCGTTGTCCGACGACTTCTTGGCACCGCCGCACGCGGCGAGCATCAGTGCTGCGGCCACGGTGACCGCGAGGGGCGCGGCGGCGCGGCGTACGGCCTTCTTGCCGCGACTGTCCCCAAGGGGGTGATTGCCCTGCATGGCGCACCTTTCGCACGGCACCCGAGCGGCCGATGACGGCACCGAGTGTTTGATCTGACTGAACGGTGGGGTCGAAAGTAGGCTCGGCCGAGCCCAGGGGTCAATGACTTTTTTTGGCGTCTCGACATGTGGGATCCAATATCGATCCTTGGTGATCGTCCGCCCACACGGAGCGACGATTTTCCGCTTTGTTGGCGCTTTGGTGGCTGCTCACAGCGGTTCATCGGGTGCATAGGGAGCACCCGTCGAAAGCCGGCGCCGCCGCCTGCAGCCGGCACTCCGCGCGGCACCGCCGTCCCGCCGATGCCACAACGATCTTGACGACGCGTCAGTCCCGTGCTTATGTTCGCTCCGAAGCGTTCAACCACATTGAACACGTCGTTACGCACAAGCCAGGATCCGCGAGCCGGGAGTGCTCGGCGCGGGAGCGAACGGGGATCGGACGATGCTGGGTGACCGTCTGCGCGAACTGCGACAAGCGCACGATCTGACCTTGCGTCAGTTGGCCGCCGAGGCAGGCATATCGGCGGGCATGCTGAGTCAACTGGAGAACGGCGCCGCGGAACCGAGCCTGAGCACCCTGCGCAAGCTCGCCCGCGTCTTCGACACCTCCATCGCGACCCTGTTCGACGATCCGGACGTGCCGCGGGTGGCCGTGACCACGCGCGCGGACCGGATGCGGCTCGGCGCGGCCCGACAGCACATCACCTACTCCAGGCTCACCCCCGGATCGGGCGATCTCGAAGTGCTGGAGGCCGACATCGAGCCCGGCCAGGCGTCTTCCGACGAGCCCTACAGCCATCCCTCCACGGAATGCGCCACGGTGCTCGCCGGGGAACTCGACGTCGAGGTCGACGGCCGCGTCCACCACCTGCGCGAGGGCGACGCGATCACCTTCGACTCGCGTCTGCCGCACCGGTTCGTCAACTCCTCCGACGCGCCCGCCCGACTGCTCGTCGCGGTGACACCCCCGATGCCGTAAGGCGGGGGTGGCGCCCGGATCCCGTGTTTGTGCCCCGAAAGGACCGAGGGCATGGACCGCAACACCGTCGACTGGCACGGCTACATACCGGCCGTGACCACCCCGTTCACCTCCCAGGGCGATCTCGATCTCGCCGCGTGGGACGAACAGTTGGAATGGTTCGCCGCCGAGGGCCTGGACGGCGTGGTCATCGCCGGCACCACCGGCGAGTGGTACACCCTCACCCCCACCGAACGCGCCGAACTGTTCACCCGCGCCGCCCGACAGGTGCGCGGCCGCTACACCCTGCTCGGTGGCTGCAACGCCTACACGGCGGCCGCCGCCATCGGCCACGCCCGCGCCGCCCGCGCGGCCGGCCTCGACGGCATCCTGCTCACCCCGCCGCCCTACGTGGTGCCCAACTCCCGGGAGATCGTCGCGTTCTACGCCGAGGTCTCGGCGGCCGTCGACATCCCCGTCTGCGTGTACAACTGGCCGCGCGGTACCGGTGTCGACCTGGACACCGACACCCTGTCGGCGCTGGCCGACATCCCCAACGTGGTCGCGATCAAGAACTCCACCGGCGACTTCGGCGGTTTCGTCCGCGGCCTGGTCGCGCTGCACGAGCGGGTGCGCTACTTCGGTATCACCACCGACGCGGTCGGCGCGGCGTTGATGCGCGGCATCGGCGGCGACGGCCTGATGGGCGCGGGCGCCGTCCTGGGCCGCGACCACCCCGCCTTCTTCGGTCACC
>NZ_WWJX01000834.1 GCF_009865215.1 Streptomyces sp. SID3343
GGCGGCCGTCGCGAGCTGCCGGTCGACGGGGCCGGCCGACGCGGGGCCGGTCGGCTCGGGGCCGCCGGCCGCGGTGTCGGCCGGGCCGGGCGCGGGTGTCCCGCCTACGGGGGCAACGTCGGTGACGGCTCGCGTCACATCGACGGCGCCGACGGCATCGACGGCGCGGACGGCGCTGACTGCTTCCACGGCACGTGTCACATCGGCCCCGCTCGTCGCACCGGCAACACCCGCCGCACCGGCAACACGCCTCGCGCCGGCCGCGCCCGTCGCGCCGATCCCCTCGACCGTCGCCGCCAACACGGGCACCAACACCCGGTCCAGGCACAGGTAGTCGCCCGCGTCGTACGCGGTCCAGCCGTACGCCAACTCCCGCCGCACTCGCGCCGGAACCGGGCCGCCGTCTGCGAACTCGGCCGCGCGGACGCCGAACCCGTACCCGATGTCGGCGCGCCGCAGCGCCGCACACACCGCCGCGAGCGGGTCGGGCCCCGCTTCGCCGGCACCGCCCAGGTCCTCCGGCAGCAACCGGTCGAGCCCGACGTGCAGTACGGCGCTGGTGTGCGTGAGCAGCGACAACCGCGGATCGGCCTGCCGGTGGCCGGTCTCCACGTCCTCGACCCAGCGCACCGATCGGCCCATCAGGCGGGCGAAATCGGCCTGGGTCAGCCCGCGTCGGTTCCGCCAGTAGGCGATTCGTCGACCGATGCCGCTCATGGCGTACACGCGGACGCCCTCCCCCCGAGGTGCCGTGACATCCGTGTCGCGACCCGTGCGTCGAGACATCCGTGTCGTAACGAGTACGCGTGAAGGCAATCACCCACGCGGACTGCGTGGATTCTCTCGCGTGGGCCGCCGGTACGTTCGGCCGGGTCGCGGCAACCCAGGCGTTTCGGAGCCGGTCGCCCTGCTCGGGAAGTCGATGAAAACACTGATGCGTGCCCCACGGGCCGACGAACCGATACCCACGCACCAGGAACCGCAACCGGCGGCCGGGGAACCAGCCCGGCCGGACCGTCGCGGCCTGTCGATCCGTACGCTGCTGATCCTGCTGACCGTGGTGCCCTCGCTGGCGCTCGTCACATTGTGGGGCTTCACCAGCTACCGCTTGGTCGACCACGCGCGCAACGTGGACAACGAGACCCGGATCGCGCAGAACGCCGGCACACCCGGTTACGACGTCATGGTCGCGCTTCAGATCGAACGTCGCCTGACCGCCGCGTGGTTGGCGGCGCCGTCACCCCAGGCGACCAGTGCGCTGGGCGCACAACGGGCCAAGACGGACGCGAGCGTGGTCCAGTTCACCAAATTCACCGACAGCACCGTGCGGGAGACCCCGGGTAACGCGGTCCGCCGGTCCCACGAGATCCTCACCGGCCTTGCCAAGCTCACCGACCAGCGCCGCACCATCGACAGCGGCATCAGTCCCGACCGGGACCGGTTGCTCGGTTTCTACAGCACTCGGATCGCCGACCAGATCTCGCTGTTCCAAGCGCTCTCCCAGTCCTCCGACTCCGACTACACCTTCGCGGGGCAGTCGCTGGTGGCCCAGTTCCGCGCGGGAGAGGCACTTTCGCGCGAGGACGCGGTGATCACGTACGCGCAGGCGAGCGGCAAGCTGTCCGCCGCGGACTTCGCGGACTTCACCCAAAACGTCGGCGTGCGCCGGCACACCTACGACGACCAGATCGACCCGTCGCTGCCCGCGGACCTGCGCCCCATGTACCTGACCCTCACGAGCAGTCCGGCGTGGCTGGACCTGGTCAGCATGGAGTTCGCGGTCGTCGCCGCCGCCGACACCCCGGCGCAATCGATGCCGCGCGGCCGGGTCACCGCGCAGGGAACCCCGGTACCGGGCGAACTCGTTGACTGGCGTTCCACGTTGGATCGTCTCGTCGGCGAGATCGCGGCCTTCGACAGCGCGCGCACCGATCAGGTCCTCGCGATCGGCGAGAAGACGACCGACGACACCTGGAATCAGGTGTACCTCCTCAGCGCCCTGGGCTTCGTGTTCGTACTGGCCGGTGGGCTGTTGTGCTGGCGCGTGACCCGCTCGGTCCGCGAGCGACTGGTCCGGCTGCGGGACGCCACCGTCGAACTGGGTACGCGTCGACTGCCCGACGCGGTCGAGCGGTTGCAGCGCGGCGAACACGTGGACGTGGCGACCGAGGCCCCGGACCTGCCGACCGGCCGGGACGAGATCGGCCAGGTCGCGGCGGCGTTCAACACCGCGCAGCGGGCCGCGCTCGACGGCGCGGTGCAACTGGCCCGTCAGCGCGAGGGTTTCGCCAAGGTCTTCGTCAACACCGCTTTGCGTACCCAATCCCTGGTGAACCGTCAGATCGGCGAACTGGATGCGATGGAACGACGCCATCAGGACCCGGAACTGTTGCGCGAACTGTTCACCATCGACCACCTGGCGACCCGGCTGCGCCGATACGAGGAGAATCTCGTCGTGCTGACCGGCAACCGGCCGGGCCGGCGGTGGAGCCGCCCGGTGCCGCTGATCGACGTCGTGCGCAGCGCGGTCGGCGAGGTGGAGGACTACCACCGCGTCGACGTGTACGCCGACACCGACCTGGAACTGAACGGCCCGTCGGTGGGCGGCCTGATCCACCTGCTGTCCGAACTGATCGAGAACGCGGCGATGTTCTCCCCGCCGGACACCCCCGTGCACGTGCGCGCGGTGTCGGTCGCCAAGGGGCTCGCCGTCGAGATCGAGGACCGTGGCCTGGGTCTGCCGGACGACGAGATCGAGTCGTTGAACCGGCAGTTGGCCACGCCTGTGGCGTTCGACGTGATCGCGCTCGCGGAGGACGTCCGACTGGGCCTGTTCGTGGTCGCACAGCTCGCGGAGCGGCTCGGTGTGAGCGTGACGCTGCGCTCGTCGCCGTACGGCGGGACGCTGGCGATCGTCTTCCTGCCGGAGGACCTGATCACGCGTGGCTCGACCGGGCCCAAGGAACCGGTCGAGCAGACCGGTCCGTTCCGGCTCGCCCGGGCCGGCGAGTCGGAGTCGGCGGGGCGCCAACACCCCGAGCCCCTCGCGCTCCCGTCCGCCGCGCGGCCGGCGCTGGAACCCGTCCCGGCCGAGGTGTCCGCGCCGAGCGAATCGACGTCGGTCGAATCGAAGTCGACCGCCGCGAATCCGAGCGACGCGAAGCCGGCCGACGCCCGGCAGACCGGAGCGAACCCGACCGGTGCGAACCCGACCGGTGCGCACGCGACCC
>NZ_WWJX01000835.1 GCF_009865215.1 Streptomyces sp. SID3343
GAGGGCGAACGCGGCCGGCCCAGGGCGTCGTCGTCCCCCGTCTCCTCGGTGGGTGCGAAGACGCGGGTGGCGAGTCGGCGCGTGAGTTCGGCGAGGGCGGCGTCGGCGAGGCGGCCGATCTCCTCCTCGCTCCACGCGGAGGCGAAGTCCGTCCTGGGCATGCCGCACACCCTACGAGGCCCGGCACACGCGCGGCCACGCCCCCGCACCGGCGACGTCGATCGGCATCCCGGTGGGTGTCGGGGCCCCCGGCGCCTGGGATCGCGAGCACCGCCGAGTTCGCGTACGGGCACGGTGGACACACCGTTGCCGAGCCCCGGACGGGCGGGGCCGGGCATCGGGGTCGCGGGCGTCTCCGCGGGTGGGGACACCTGGTTGGTGCGGGGTGGGTCGCGGTGGATCACGTGGCCGAATCCTCGGCCGTCGCGCCGCCGGCGGCGGGCTTGCATCCGTGCAAGGCCGATGCCCGCACCGATCACTCCGGCGATCAGCGGGAGCTGCCCCCGTCGGCCGGGGAGCGTCGACGCGGGCGACGCCATCCACACCGCACGACTCGCCGGTGCCGCTACGCGCGAGTCGGGCCCCGAGTCCCCGAAACCGCCGCCGAGTGCTCGGGGCCGCTCACGCGGCTCCCGTGGGCGCGCCGACGGATCACCTGGGGTCGTAGGCGAGATTGGGCCCGAGCCAGGACTCTGCCGCTCGGCGGTCCATGCCGCGCCTGCGGGCGTAGTCCTCGGTCTGGTCGAGCCCGATCCGTCCGACGGTGAAGTATTTCGCGTCGGGGTGGGCGAAGAACAGTCCGCTGACCCCGGCCGCAGGGGTCATCGCGAACGACGTCGTCAGGCCCATGCCGATTTTTTCCGCTTCGAGCAGGTCGAACAACTCCTTCTTGAGGCTGTGGTCGGGGCTCGCCGGGTAGCCGAGGGCCGGTCGGATGCCGCGGAACCGCTCGGCGTGCAGATCCACCGATTCGGGGGCGGCGTCGGGCTCGAACCAGTCGCGACGTGCCCGCAGGTGGATGTACTCGGCGAAGGCCTCGGCGAGGCGGTCGGCGAGCGCCTTCACCATGATCGACGTGTAGTCGTCGTGGTCGGCCTCGAAGGAGGCGGCCAGGGCCTCGGCGCCCTGGATGGAGACCGCGAAACCGCCGATGTGGTCGCCTTCGGGCGCCACGTAGTCGGCGAGGCAGCGGTTGGCGCGGCCCTCGGGCTTGGCGGTCTGCTGCCTGAGCATCGGAAAGCGCACACCCGAACGCGCATCGTCGAGCACGATGTCGTCGCCGTGGGAGTGGGCGGGCCAGAACCCGTATACACCGTGTGCCCGGAGTTGCCCAGCCTCGATGATCTTGTCCAGCAGGGCGTTGCCCTCGTCGAACAGCTCGCGCGCGACGGGCCGGTCGAGAATGGCGGGGTACTTGCCCTTGAGCTCCCAGGCAAGGAAGAAGAACTGCCAGTCGATCATCGTGCGGAGTTCGGCGAGGGCAGGCCGAACGGTGCGGACGCCGGTGAAGGCCGGGACCGGGAGTTCGGTGAAGTCGACCCGCTCGGAGTTGGCCCGGGCCTGGCCGAGGGTGAGCAGGGGCTGCTTCCGTTGGGCCTCGTGCAGTTCGCGTTGACGGGCCTGCTCGGTGCGGTTCTCGGCGTCCAGTACGCCGGCGCGGGTGGCGTCCAACAGGTCGGCGACGACGCCGACGACGCGGGAGGCGTCGAGGACGTGCACGGTGGTGTGGTCGTAGGCGGGTGCGATCCGGACGGCCGTGTGCCGGCGCGAGGTGGTCGCGCCGCCGATCAGCAGCGGGATCTTCAGCCCCCCTGCGCTGCATCTCGCTCGACACGGCGACCATCTCGTCCAGCGAGGGGGTGATCAAGCCCGACACACCGATGGCGTCGGCACCCTCGGCGATCGCGGTGTCCAGGATGGTGGCGGCCGGGACCATCACGCCCAGGTCGACGACCTCGTAGTTGTTGCAACCGAGCACCACACCGACGATGTTCTTGCCGATGTCGTGGACGTCCCCCTTGACGGTGGCGAGTACGACCTTGCCCTTGCCGCGTGCGGTCTCGGCGGCATCCTTGGCGGCCTCGATGTAGGGCTCCAGACAGGCGACGGACCGCTTCATCACCCGGGCACTCTTGACGACCTGCGGCAGGAACATCCGGCCGGAGCCGAACAGATCACCGACGATCTTCATGCCGTCCATCAGCGGGCCCTCGATCACGTCGAGCGGACGAGCCGCCCGCTGCCGGGCCTCCTCGGTGTCGTCCTCGATGAAGTCGACGATGCCGTGCACCAGCGCGTGGGCCAGGCGCTGTTCGACCGGGGCGTCGCGCCAGGACAGGTCGACCTCACGGCGGGTGCCGGAGCCGGTGACCGTCCCGGCGAGGGTGACCAGCCGGTCGGTGGCGTCCGGCCGTCGGTCGAAGATCACGTCTTCGACCGCCTCCAGGAGCTCGGCGGGGATGTCCTGGTAGACGGCGAGTTGGCCGGCGTTGACGATGCCCATGTCCAGGCCCGCGGCGACGGCGTGGAACAGGAACGCCGAATGCATGGCCTCGCGGACGATGTCGTTGCCGCGGAAGGCGAAGGACAGATTGGAGATGCCGCCGCTGGTGCGGGCGCCGGGGCAGCGCTCCTTGATCAGCGGAAGGGCGTCGAGGAAGGCTTTGGCGTAACCGTTGTGCTCGGCGATGCCGGTGGCGACGGCCAGGACGTTGGGGTCGAAGACGATGTCCTCGGCGGCGATCCCGGCCCGTCGGGTGAGCAGGTCGTAGGCGCGGCCACAAATCGCGACCTTGCGTTCGGTGGTGTCGGCCTGGCCGTGCTCGTCGAAGGCCATCACGACGACGCCGGCGCCGTAGGACTTGATCGTCGCGGCCTGTTCGCGGAAGGGCTCCTCGCCTTCCTTGAGGCTGATCGAGTTGACGACTCCCTTGCCCTGGACGCACTTGAGTCCGGCTTCCAGAACGCTCCAGCGGGAGCTGTCGAGCATGATCGGGATCCGGGCGGCCTCGGGCTCGGTCGCGACGAGATTGAGGAAGGTGGTCATCGCCTGCTCGCTGTCGAGCAGATCGGCGTCCATGTTGACGTCCAGCAGGTTCGCACCGCCGCGGACCTGTTCCAGGGCGACGGCGACGGCCGCCTGGTGGTCGTTGGCCTCGATCAGTTTGCGGAACTTCGCCGAACCGGTGACGTTGGTGCGTTCACCGATCATCACGAAGCCGGTGTCGGGTCCGATTTCGAAGGGTTCGAGGCCGCTGAACCTGGTGGCGGGCATGGCCTGCGGGACGGCGCGCGGCGGCAGGCCCGCGACGGCGCCGGCGATTCTCTCGACGTGCGCCGGGGTGGTACCGCAACAGCCGCCGACGATGTTGACCATGCCGGCGGCGGCGAACTCGCCGAGCAGCCGTCCCGTTTCCTCGGGTGTCTGGTCGTAACCACCGAAAGCGTTGGGCAGGCCCGCGTTGGGGTGACACGCGACATGGGTGCCGGCCAGGCGGGCGAGATCGGCCAGGTGCGGGCGGATCTCGTCCGCGCCGAGGGAGCAGTTGAGGCCGACGACCAAGGGATTCGCGTGTTCGACGGAGTTCCGGAACGCCTCCACGGTCTGGCCCGAGAGAGTCCGCCCGCTGAGGTCGACGATGGTCACCGAGATCCACAGGGGCAGATCGGGGGTGACCTCGCGGGCGGCGGCGATGGCAGCCTTGGCATTGAGCGTGTCGAAGATCGTCTCGATCAGCAGGAGGTCGACACCGCCCTCTCGGAGGGCCAGGAACTGCTCGGCGTAGGAGTCGAATACGTGCTGGTAGGAGACGGCCCGGTAAGCGGGGTCCTCCACTTTCGGGGACAGCGACAGGGTTACGTTGAGCGGCCCGACCGAGCCGGCGACAAAGCGCCCACCGAACTCGTCGGCGGCCTGTCGGGCGAGCCGGGCACCCTGCACGTTCATCTCACCGACCAGACCTTCGAGCCCGTAGTCGGCCTGCCCGATGCTCGTCGCGGTGAAGGTGTTGGTGGTGGTGATGTCGGCGCCGGCCGCCAGGTACTGCCGGTGCACGTCGAGGACGACGTCCGGCCGGGTCAGATTGAGCAGGTCGGGATCACCTGTGACGTCCTTCGGGTGGTCCGCCGTGCTCAAGCCGCCCCGGTAGTCGTCGGCCGTGAGTGCGGCCCCCTGCAACATGGTGCCCCAGGCACCGTCCAGCACCACGACCCGCTGTTCCAGCAACTCCCGCAACCTGGTATCCGACGATCTTTCCACCAGCCCACCTCCCACGTGTCGGGAGGCGCCCTTGATCGTCACACGGGCCGAGCGTGGCGGGCCGTGACCCGTCGCAGCGCCTCTCGGCCGTGGGGCAACCCTAGCGAAGGGAGGCCGGAATCCGCATGGAGTTGATCCCCTTGGCCCCTTCGCCTTCGATGTCGAAGCCGGGCAGAAGTCGAATCCGGGTCCGGCGTCGGAACCGCGTGGTGGCGACGAAGCCGTGGGCGGCCTGGGGGCTGCGCGGTACGGGGAGGGCCCCCGTACCCGCAGCGCGGCTGTTCGGTGGCGTTGGGGTGTGGTGTCCCTCGGCGGTCAGTCTCGGCGTAGTTCGTTCACCGTCGTGGTGACCTCGGCCAGCACGGTGGGGAGCGGTGCGACGCCCAGGCCGGGGCCCGCCGGTACCGCGAGGTGTCCGTCCCGTAGGACGAACGGCTCGGTGATGTCGGTGTCGAAGTAGCGGTCCGAGGCCGAAATGTCGCCCGGTAGCGTGAAGTTCGGCAGCGCGGCCAGCGCCACGTTGCCGGCTCGACCCAAGCCGGTTTCGAGCATTCCGCCGCACCACACCGGGATGTCGGAGGCAGCGCAGACGTCGTGGATCCGACGGGCCTCCAGGTAGCCGCCGACGCGCCCCGGTTTGATGTTGACGATGTGGCAGGCGCCCAGCGCGATGGCGTCGGCGGCGGAACGGGCCGAAACCACCGATTCGTCGAGGCAGATCGGCGTGCGCAGGCTCCGGGCGAGAGCGGCGTGTCCGAGCAGGTCCTCTTCGTCGAGCGGTTGCTCGATCAACAGGAGGTCGAAGGCGTCGAGTCGGGCGAGGTGTCGGGCGTCGGCTCGCGAGTAGGCGGCGTTCGCGTCGACCTGCAAGAGTGTGTCGTCACCGAAGTGTTCACGGACCGCGCGAACCGGCGCGATGTCCCAGCCGGGTTCGATCTTGAGCTTGATCCGTCGGTAGCCTTGGGCCAGGTAGCCCGCCACGGCGTCGATCAGTTCCGGCACCGAGTCCATGATTCCTACCGATACCCCACTGGGGACGCGGTCGGCGACGGCGCCCAGGCCGGCCGCGAACGACCGGCCACCGGAGCGCAGTTCGGCGTCCAGAACCGCCATCTCGAGCGCTGCCTTCGCCATTCGATGGCCTTTGACCGCGGCGACCAGGGGCGCCACGGTATGGGCGGTCACGGACTCGGCGGCCAGCAGCGGGGGCACCAGGTGCCGCACGAGGACGTCCTCGGCGCCCTCGACGTACTCCGAGGAATAGCTCGCGTCGGCCCCGGCGACGCACTCGCCCCATCCCTCGGCGTCCGATGTACACACCTGCACCAGCAGCGCCGAGCGCTCGTATTCGATGCCCAGTGACGTGCGGAAGGGGGCGACCAGCGGCAGGGAGATGCGTCGAAGAACGACGCGCTCGATCCTCATCGTTCCTCGCCTCGGGTGAGAACGTAACCACACGCCGCCCGGTCGAAGTCGACCAATCGGGCACCGTCGGCCAACAGGGCGCCCAGGGTGCCGCGCAGGCGCAGGCGCCAGTCCCGGGCGACGGACGGCTGCCGAATGCGCAGTTGGTCGATGTCGGGCGGTACGGCGACCAGCACCGTCCCGTCCTGGGTCCGCCGGGTCACCGGTCGATCGTCGTCGCCGGCCGACGGTACCCGCACAGTCGGCCGGGCGGGCTCCGGTTCGGGCCCGGTTTTCTCGTCGCATGCCGCCACGGCCCGCTCGCCGCGCAGATCCCAGCGCAGCATCAGCCGATCCGACTCGTCGGCGTGGTTCAGCCCGTCCGGCAGCGTTCCGTAGTAGTCGGGCAGGTAAGTGTCCGCCGTGCCACCGAGTTTGCGCAGATTGAAGTGGGCGTTGCGGGCGACGAGCGGGTCGAAGGTCCAGGTGATCCGATCGACGCCGTACTCCAGGGCGTGCGCCCGCTGATCCAGTTTGAGCGCGTAGCCGACATCGCGTCCGCGGGCGGCGGCGTGCACGCCCGCGATGTGGCTGTGCATCCCGGCCCGGCGGGGTGGGCCCCACAGGCCGATGCACGCTCCGACCAGCCGGTCGTCGTCCGCGTCGTCGAACGCACCCACCACGTAACTCCCCGCGTCGGCCATCGCCTTGACGACGTCGGCGGCCAGGGGCGGACGGTCCGGATCGGTCTGCCACACCTCGCCGAGGAATCGCGCGCAGGCGTGGCTGCTCGCCATCGAATCCAGCGCCCGGATCCGTATGCCGGATCTCTTCGCGGCGCTCGTGGCGCTCGCTCGTGCCTGCTCTGCCGCACCATCGATGTCCATGACTCGCCATTATCGACAACGATCGGGCGCGGTAGGGCAATCGCGATCATCGTTAAGATCATCGTCGGGTGGGTGCCAACTCCCGGTAACTCAAAGGATTCCTGGCGAACCTAGCTTGAGGGCATGAACCTCAGTCGGCGGAGCCATCGGCGTCCCGTCCTTCTCGGTCCCGAGATTTCCTTGGCGGACGCCGCGCTCCGGGCCCTGGCGGAAGTCGCCCGACGGCTGGGCCGCGAACTGGTTTTGTCCGCAACTACGAGCGATGACGGGGCTGTTGCCGTACACAGCCGCGACGCGTCCGACGACGACGCCGGGCCCACCATGCACGTACGGATCGACTCTCACGGTCGACTGTCGGTCCGATTCCACTGCCCTCCCGGCGATGCGTGGGAACGGGCCGCGGCGGCGGTCGCCGAGATGCACACCGAACTGCTGGCCGCGGTGCTGGCCGATCCGGACCTGGATCTCGGCGCGGCCGCCGCACTGTCGCCGGACACCGAGTCGGCGGTGCTCGGCCCGCTCGCGGGAACACGCGTGGACCACGGTCCCTACCGCAGTGTCCCGGAGCAGATTCTGGCCGTCCGTCGGTCCCTTCCGGACGCGGTGGCGGTGTACGCCGCCGACGGAACGCTGACGTACCGGCAGTTCGTCGCGCACACCACCGCGCTGGCCGCCCAAATCCGTGCCGTGGCACCGAACTCCGACACGTTGCTGCCCATCCTCGTCGCGGACGGCCTGGCTCTGCCGGTGTCGTGGGCCGCCGCGATGACCGCCGGGGTCGGCTACGTACCGATCGACCCCCGCTGGCCAACGCAGCGGATCGCGCACACCCTCGATCTCCTCGACGCTCCCGCGGTGCTGTGCACCGACCCGGCCGCCGTTCCCACCGCCCACCGCGACCGCGCGGTCCGGGTCGAACTCGCCGAGCACGACGGGCCCATCGCGTTCGACGGCCCGCCGGACCCGCCCGACCGGGCCGGCCCGGCGTCGCACGACGTCGTCTACGGGGTGTACACCTCCGGCACGACAGGCACGCCGTTGTGCGCGGTGAACCTGCACGGCGGCCTGGCGAACCGACTGGCGTTCATGAACCGCTGGTTCGGTACGCCACCGGAGCGCGAAGTGGTCCTGCAGAACACCCGACACACCTTCGATTCGGCTTTCTGGCAGCTGTTTTGGCCGCTGACCACCGGTGGCGCGACGGTGGTGCCCACCGCCGGTGAGCATCTCGACCTGCAGCACACCATCGACCTCATCGACACCCACGCCGTGACCGTCACCGACTTCGTACCGGCGGTACTGAGCGCACTGTCGACCCTGCTCAGACGCCGACCGGCGACGGTCGAGCGGCTGCGATCGCTGCGACACATCGTGGTCGGCGGCGAACAGATCAATGCGCAGGACGTGCAGGCCCTGCGGGAGTTGCTGCCGGGTCTGCGCGTCAGCAACGCGTACGGGCCCTCCGAGGCGTCCATCGGCATGATCTTCCACGAGGTGACGGCCGAGGACGGCGACGACATCCCGTTGGGACGGCCGATCGACAACTGTTTCGCCGTGGTCGTCGACGTCGACGGGCGGCCCCTGCCGCCCGGAGCGACCGGAGAGATCGTCATCGGCGGCGCCTGCGTCGGCGCCGGATATCACGGTGAGCCCGACCGCACCGCGAAGCGCTTCTACGGTTCGCCGTCCTTCGGGCGGATGTACCGCACCGGTGACTTCGGGCGCCTCGACACCGAGGGACGCTTCCACTTCGGCGGACGCGTCGACCATCAGATCAAGATCGGCGGGGTACGCGTCGAGCCGGGCGAGATCGAGAACGTCGCCTTGGCCTGCACCGGAGTTCGGCAGGCCGTCGCACTGGTCACCGGGTCCGCCGAGAGCCGCGAACTGGTCCTCGTCACCACCGGAACGGCGAGCGAAGAGGCGGTGCTCGCACATCTGCGGGCCAGGCTGCCTCGTACCGGCGTGCCGCGACGCGTCGTGATCGTCGACGAGATGCCGTTGACCGAGGCGGGAAAGATCGACCGGCGGCGACTCGCGGCCCGGGTCGAGCAGCCCGACTCCCCGCTGCCCGCAACCGGCGCCGATCCCGTACTGGCCATCCTGCGAGTCGCGCTGCGGCGCCCGGACTTCGCGGCCGACGACGACTTCTTCGCCGCGGGAGGAAACTCACTGCAGGCAGTTGCGGCCGCGCTGGAGCTGAGCGACCGGTTCGGGATGGACATCGGGGTCCGAGACATGGTCGATCATCCGACGGCGACCGCTTTGCGTCAGCTGATCGCGCGGCGTGGGCGCGAGCGTGTCCCGTCCTCGGCCGAGCTGGTCGCCGCCGACCTCGCCGCCCTCATGGCGATACCGGCGCCTCGTCGCGAGCGGCGAAGCCGGGCACCGCGCACGGTGCTGCTCACCGGCGCGACGGGGTTCGTCGGTAGCCGGCTGCTGTACGAACTCCTCGAAAGCACCGACCTGACGGTGCTCTGTCTGACCCGCGGCCGCGACGATTCCCATGCGCGGCAACGTCTCTCGGCAGCCCTGTCCGCGCAGGACCTGGACCACAGCGGGTACGCCGAACGGATCATCGCGGTCGCCGGGGATCTGGCCCGGCCCGGATTCGGGCTGACCGCCTCCCGCTGGAGCGCGCTCGCGCACGAGTGTGACCTGATCGTCCACGGAGGGGCGTTGGTCAACCTCTTGTACGACTACCGCATGCACCGCGAGCCGAACGTGCTGGGCACCGCGGAGACGATCCGCCTCGCCCGGGACGCCGGCGGCATCCCGCTGCACTACATCTCGACCCTCGGCGTCCTGCACGACCACGCGCTGGCCGGCGGCCGCCCGGTGCCCGACAGCGTGGACATCGCCGGTGTGACCCCACCGTCGAGCGGCTACAGCCTGTCGAAATGGGTGGCCGAGCGGCTCGTGAGCGCCGCCGTCGATCTGCCCGTGACGGTGCTGCGCCTGGGTGAGGTCATGCCCGCCGTCGATGCCGCCGTACCCAATCCGACCGCGCTGACCCACCTGCTGCTCACTGCCTTCGAACAGCTGGGATCGGTGCCCCGGGCGACGATCCGCTCGGACTACAGCCCGGTCGACACGATCGCGCGAACCATCTGCGAGGCGATCCGAAACCCGGCGCTGCACGGACGTGCCGCGCACGTCTTCAGCCCGGGCACCGTGCGCTTCGACGAACTGGCCGACGCGCGCGCCAACCGGGTTTCCTGCTCGCGTTTCCTGTCCCTGCTGCGCGCCGCCGCGGCGGCCGGGGACGCCGAACTGGGCATGCTGCTCGCGATCGTCGAGCACCGCGCCGGTGACCGCGGCGACGACGAGGCGGACCTTCGCGAAGTGCTCGAAAACCTTCTCCAGGACAACCCCGCCCTGTTCAGCACATCGAACACCCGCCCGAAGGAGCCTATCGGTGCATGACGTGGAGCGACCGATGGTAGGTAACGAGCCGGACGCGCCGATGCGGCTGCGCACCATGGGACGGCTCGACTGGAAGGTCGGCGAAGTCGGCTACGGCATGTGGGGAATCGGCGGCGGTCCGGGGGGATTCACCGGGTGGAACTACGACATCGCCCCGGACGCCCTGGATCTGGCCGTGGACATGGGATGTACGTTCTTCGACACGGCCTGGGCCTACGGGCGCGGCAAGTCCGAGAGTCTGCTCGGTGAACTGCGCGATCGCCGTCCCGGCGCCGGGATACGGCTGGCCACCAAGGTTCCGCCGCTCAACCGGGAATGGCCCCCGCGCCCGCAGGACACCGTCGAGGACGTCTTCCCGCTCGATCACGTCCTCGACTACACGCGGCGCAGCCTGGACAACCTCGGCGTCGACAGGATCGACCTTCTCCAGTTCCACGTCTGGGAGGACCGCTGGGCCGCGGATCCCGGCTGGCAGCGGGCCGTCACCCTGCTCAAGGAGCAGAGTCTGATCGACGGATTCGGCATCAGCGTCAATCGCTGGGAGCCGACGAACTGCTTCGCCGCGCTCGACACCGGGCTGGTCGACTCGATCCAGGTCATCTACAACATCTTCGACCAGGCCCCCGAGGACGAGTTGTTTCCCCGCGCGATCGAAGAGAACATCGCGATCATCGCCAGGGTCCCCTTCGACGAGGGTTCCCTGACCGGGAACCTGAGCGCCGACACGACGTTCCCGCCCGACGACTGGCGAGCGGTCTACTTCGGACCGGAGAACCTGCCACCCACCGTCGAACGCGTCGACGCACTGCGCGCCCTCGTGCCCGACGGCTCGACCCTGCCGGAACTGGCGCTGCGTTTCGTACTGCACCACCCCGCCGTCTCCGTGGTCATCCCGGGCATGCGCCGCCCCGAGCACGTGCGGTCGAACCTGCGCGTGTCCGGATCGGCGCCGATGCCGCCGGAGCTGCTCGAAGCCGTGCGCGCCCATCGCTGGGACCGGCGACCGACGCACTGGTCGATGTGAGAACCGAGGAGATCCGGGTGATCCGAACCCACGACACGCCGCCCTCCACAGTGGACGGCGACGTCTGGTCGTCCCTGGCCACGCAAGCCGTCCGCACACCGCACGCGGTGGCGCTGGCCGACGCGAACGGCGAACTGGACTACGAGAGCCTCTTCGGCCTGGTCGCCCAGATGGCGAACCGGCTGGCCGACGCGGGCGTTCGGCGCGGCGATCTCGTCGGAATCGAGCTGCCGCGCGGCCGGGACGCCATCGTGGCCGTCCTCGCGGTCCTGCGCGCCGGAGCCGGGTATGTACCGCTCGACCCGGTCTATCCGGCGGCCCGCCTGGCCCTGATGATCGACGAGACCCGGCCGCGCGCGCTGATCACGGCCGACGGTGTGCGGCCGCTGGACGAGAGCGTGCCGCAACACGATCCCGCGTACGTCATCTTCACCTCCGGTTCGACGGGCCGGCCGAAAGGCGTCCTCGTCGGCCGTCGGCAACTGCGCGATTTCACCGCGGCGTTCGCGGATCGGTTCGCCTTCGCGCAGGGCGACCGGATCCTGCAGTTCGCGTCGCTGAGCTTCGACACCAGCGTCGAGGAGATCTTCTGCCCGCTGCTCCGGGGCGCCACCCTGGTGCTGCGCGACGACGACATGATCAGCAGGCCGGACCTGTTCTTCGCGCGCTGCGACGCGCTCGGGATCACCGTCCTGGACCTGCCGACCGCGTACTGGCACCAGTTGGTCGCCGCCCTCGACCGGGGCGAGACCGCGCTCCCGGCCGGCGTGCGGTGCGTGATCATCGGTGGCGAGACCGCGCGGCCCGACGCGGTACGCCGTTGGCAGGCCGCGGTGGGCGGCGCCGCCCGGCTGTTCAACACGTACGGCCCCACCGAGACCACCGTGGGCGCCACGGCCGCGGACGTGACCGAGTGGTCGGGAGAGGTGGTCCCGATCGGCCTTCCGCACCCGGGCGTGACCTGCCGGATCGGCGACGACGGCGAGTTGCTGATCGGCGGCATCGGGGTGGTCGACGGTTATCTGAACCGCCCTGAGCTGACCGCCGAGCGGTTCGTCACGACGCCCGGCCACGGCCGCGAATACCGCACCGGCGACCGCGTCCGCCGGTCCGCCGACGGGCAGTTCGAGTTCCTGGGACGGCTCGACGACCAGGTGAAGATCCGGGGGCACCGCGTCGAACCGGCGGAGGTCGAGGCAACGCTGCGCACGCTCGACGGCGTCACCGACGCCGTGGTGCTCGTCGACGAGCGGACCGGCCGCGCCAAGCTGATCGGCCACGTCGTCATCACCGAGGCCACGACCGACCTCGCGACGGTACGCGGCGCCCTCGCCGACCTGTTGCCCGCCCACCTCGTCCCCGCCGCCCTGATCCGGCACCCACAGTTCCCGCTGAATCCGCAAGGAAAGATCGACAAGGCGGCCCTCGCCGCGAAGGTGCCGCAGCAGCACGCCGCGGACGTCACCCTCACCGGGGCCGACCAAAGCGCGGCCACGCTGATGCGGGAGATACTCGGTGTCCCCGTCACGAGCGCGACCGACGACTTTCTCACCCTCGGCGGCGATTCCCTGGACGCCGTACGCCTGATCGCCGCCCTGCGGCTGCGGCACGGCGGGGAGCTGACCCTCACCCGGTGGTACGCGGACCCGACCGTCGCCGCGCTCGCCGAACTGATCGACGGCGCGAGCGGGGCGGCCGGCGCGACGGCCGGACCTCCCACGGCCACGCTCACCGAAGGAATCCCCCACAAGCCGAGTCCGATGCAACGCGACTACTGGATCGCCGAGCAGCTCTGCGCCGATCTGCCCGTGTACACCCTGGGCATCCGGTATCGCTGGGCGGAACCGGTCGATGTCGCGGCGCTGACCACGGCGCTCGCCGAACTGTCCCGCCGGCACCCGCTGTTGCGAGCGCGCTTCCCCGACGACGGCACCGAGCCGAGCATGGTCGTCGAGCCCGCGGCAAGGATCCCGCTGACGCTGGGCGAGCCGGACCGCGCGGGTATCGACGTCCGGCACGGCCCGATCGCACACGCCTTCCTGGACGGCGACACCCTCGTCGTGATCGTGCATCACCTCGCCTTCGACGGTTGGTCGGCAGGTGTGCTGGGGCGGGAACTCGCCGCCCTGTACCGGGCCGTGCGCGAAGGCGGGGACCTGAACGCCGTCCCGGGTCTGCCGCCGGCGACTCCCGTGCCCGACCTCGCCGCCCGCAGCGCCGACGCGAAGGACGACGCGTCCCTCGTCGCGTACTGGCAGGAGCGGTTCGACGGCGCCGATCTCGACCTGGAACTGCCCACCGACCGGCCCCGCCCGGCCGCCCCCTCGTACGCCGCCGCCCGCATCAGCCGTCCGCTCGATCCCGACCTGCTGGACCGGCTGCGTTCCTGTGCCGGCGAGCAGCGGGCGAGCCTGTTCATGGTGATCCTGGCCGGGCTTCAGGCCGTCCTGCACCGGTACACCGGGCGCACCGACGTCACCGTGCTCGCACCGGTGGCCGGGCGCTCCACCGGTGAGTCGGCCTCGCTGATCGGCCCCGCGTTGAACGTCCTGCCGCTGCGCGGCGATGTGTCCGGCGATCCGCCGTTCACCGAACTCGTCGCGCGGGTGCGAGACGCCGTCCTGGGCGACCTCGACCGCGGGCAGCTCGCGCTGCCCGATCTGGTGGACGCCCTCGCACGGTCCGGTGGTGCCAAGCGCCTGAGCCCGGTCATGCTGACCGTGCACAACACCCCGGCGTCCGACGACCCGATCCTGCGCTATGCCGGCGAGCTGCCACCGGCCGCGACCATGGTCGACCTGACGATCGGCCTGGACTTCCCCGCCGACGGTGCGGTCCTCAACGCCGACTACGCCACCGAACTCTTCGACGCCGCACGCGTCGAGGCGTTCCTCGACCATCTACTGACCCTCCTCGACGCGGCGACCGGGGCAACCGGGGCCGGCGCCGTGGCCGGCGGGACGAGCACGCCGGTCACCCGGCTGCCGATGCTCACCGACGGCGAGCGCCGCCGAATCGTGGACGACTGGAACGACATCGTCGCCCCGATCCCCGAAGTCACCGCCGTACACCAGCTGTTCGAGCGCCACGCCGCCGCGACGCCCGACGCACCCGCGCTCACCGTCGGCGACGACACCATCAGCTACGGGGAGCTCGATCGCCGGGCCGACCGGCTCGCCCGAAGACTGCGCCGGGAGGGGGTTCGGCCGGGCCACCGGGTGGCGATCAACCTGGTTCGCGGCATCGAACTCTTCACCGCGATGTGGGCGGTGCTCAAGTCCGGCGGCGCCTACGTGCCGCTGGATCCGGACTACCCTCGTGACCGGTTGGACTACATGCTGGCCGACAGCGGGCCGACGGTCGTGATCAACGCGGACTACCTCGCGGAAGGCTTCGCCGAAGGACCGGGGGAGGAACTTCCCGAGGACGTGGGCGATCTGCCCGTGTGCACCTCGGCCGACGATCCGGCCTACGTCATCTACACCTCGGGATCCACCGGCAGGCCCAAGGGGGTCGTCGTCACGCACGGCAACCTCGTCCATGCCGCCGGCATGTGGCAACAGGCGTACCGGCTGCGGCCGGAGTGGACCTACCTTCAGGCGGCCAGCTTCTCCTTCGACATGTTCGTGGGCGAAACGCTTCGGGCACACCTGGGCGGCGGCCGTCTGGTGGTCGCCCCGCGCGAGACACTGCTCGACCCCGCCGGTCTCCACGCGCTGATGAAGACCGAGAACGTCAACTGCACCGAACTCGTGCCCGCGGTGCTGCGCGCGCTCCTCGACCACACCGAGAGCAGCGGGGCGGACCTGTCGTTCGTCCGCTTGTTGATCGGCGGCGGCGAGAAGTGGCACGTCAAGGAGTACGAGCTGGCGAAGCGCCTCGTCGGCCCGGGCAACCGCGTCGTCAACTCGTACGGTGTCACCGAGGTCACCGTCGACAACGTGTGTTTCGAAGGCTCGGTCGAACACCTCGCCGACGACGCGCCGTTGCCGATCGGACGGCCCTTCCCGAACAACCGGGTCTACATCCTGGACGTGCACCGCCAACCGGTTCCCGCAGGCGTGGTGGGCGAGCTGTATCTCGGCGGGCTCGGCGTCGTACCCGGCTATCACGAGCGGCCCGAGTTGACCGCCGAACGGTTCGTCGACGATCCGTTCGTCAGCGCACCCGGCACCCGGATGTACCGCACCGGCGACTCGGCCCGGTTCCACCTCGACGGCACGGTCGACTTCCTCGGCAGGCTCGACGACCAGGTCAAGATCAACGGGTACCGCATCGAGCTCGGCGAGATCGAGGCCCGCCTCGGCACGCTGGAGCGGGTGGCCGCGTGCGCCGTCGCCACGCACCGGCCGTCCGGCGGCATCACCCAACTCATCGGCTACGTGGTCACCCGCGACGGGGCGGACGCCGACGAGGCCGCCTACCGCGAGATACTCGCCGCGGGTCTGCCCGCGCACATGGTCCCCGCCCGAATCCTCACGCTGCCCGCACTTCCGTCGACGCCGAACGGGAAACTGGATCGGCGGGCGCTGCCGGCCCCTTCGGGGGCAGGGCCCACGTCGGCCGTGACGCTCGCGCGGACCGACACCGAGAAGCGGATCGCGGCGATCTGGGCGGAGGTCCTCGGCCTCCCCGAACCCGGCGTCGACGACAGCTTCTTCGCCCTCGGCGGCGACTCGTTCTCGGCTCTCAAGGTCGTCCGTCGCATCGAACCTGCCCCGTCGCTGGTCGAGTTCTACCAATACGCCACCATCCGCCGACTGGCCGCACATCTCGACGCGCGGTCGGAGAGCGGGCCTGCCGATGTGCGGCTGCTGCACCGGCTCACCGCCGCGGACGCCGACCAGGCGACCGGCGGGCACACCGTCGTCGCGGTGCCCTACTCCGGTGGCAGCGCCGTCGCCTATCAGCCGCTCGCCGACGCGCTCCCGGCGGATTGGGCGCTGCGGGCGGTGGAGTTGCCGGGCCACGACCGAGCCAGACCCGACGAGGAACCGGAGCCGATCGCCGTCGTCTGCGACCGCATCGTCGACGAGATGCGAACGATCGACGGACCGGTTCTGCTGTACGGGCACTGCCTCGGCGTCGCGCTCACGGTGGAAGTGGCCCGGCGCGCCGAGGCCGCGGGCGTGCTGCTGGCCGGGGTCGCGCTCGGGGCGGGATTCCCGACCGCCCGGCTGCCCGGACGATTCGCCGACTGGATCTACCGGCACGTGCCGGTGGACCGCTTCACCTCCGACCGGGAATACCTGGCCTACCTGCGCGCTCGCGGCGGCTTCACCGATCTGGAGGACGACGAGCAGGAGGCCTTCGTACTGCGCAACGTCCGGCACGACGCCCGCGACGCCGAGGAGTACTTCACCGCCGCGTACCGGCAGACGTACCGTCCGCTCAAGGCTCCGGTGCTCACGGTCGTCGGTGCCCGTGACCGGGTGACCGAGCACTATCAGGAACGCCACCAGGAATGGCGGCACTTCACCGAAGGCGACCTGGGCCTCGCCGTCCTGCCGCGCGCGGGGCACTTCTTCCTCAAGAGCCACGCGGAGCCCCTCGCCGAGTCCCTGGTAGACTTCGTCTCCGACACCCCGCGGCCGCCCTCCGAGGAGGTGCGCAGCCGGCCGGCGGGGGCGGCACCCGATCTGCGCAGGTTCGCGGTGGTCGCGCTGGGGCAGCTCCTGTCGATGATGGGCAGCGGGTTGAGCACCCTGGTGCTGAGCATCTGGGTGCTCGAACGGACCGGCTCGCTCACCTCCTTCGCGGTGGTGAGCGCGATCGGGCTGCTTCCCGGCATCCTCGTGGGACCGGTCGCCGGGGCCGTCGCCGACCGGTGGGATCGCCGCAAGGTGATGTTGGCGAGCGACACCACGGCCGGTCTCTCGATGGCGGCGCTGGTGATCCTCATGCACAGTGACGGCCTGCGTCTGTGGCACGTCTACCTGGTCGTGTCGGTGACATCGGTGGCCGGAGCGTTCCAGCGGCCGGCCTACCTCGCGGCGGTCGCGCAGCTCGTCCCGAAGCGATACCTCGGTCACGCCGCCGGTATCGGGCAACTCGGCGTCGGCGTCGGGCTGGTCTTCTCGCCCATGCTCGGTGCCGCGCTGATCGGCCCGATCGGCATCGAGGGCGTGCTCCTCGTCGACATGGGCACCTTCGCCGTGGGAGCACTCACGCTGCTTGCCGTCCGCTTCCCGAACCTGTTGTTCCGCGTGCGTGAGGAAACCTTCGGCGCGGAGATCCGCAACGGTTGGCGCTACATCACCCGCCGCCCCGGTCTGCGCGCCGCGCTGCGGTTCTTCGTCGTGGACCACGTCTTCTACACCCTGGGCTTCGCCGTCATCACGCCGATGCTGCTGGCCGAGCAGTCGGCCTCGGTGCTGGGTCTGGCGCTGGGTGCCGGTGGCGTCGGCGGGATCACCGGCAGCGTCCTGATGGGGCTGTGGGGCGGTACCGCCCGGCGCAGTCACGGCATGCTCGTCTCGATGGGCATCGGCAGTTTCGCGATGGTGCTGGTCGGAATCTCCACCGTCCCGGCCCTGATCATCGCCGGAATGTTCCTCGTGGGCTTCGGCGAGTCTCTTGCCGAAGGCCACTGGATCGCGATCGTGCAGAGCAAGGTCGGGTTCGAACTGCAAGGTCGTGTCCTGTCCTTGTTCATCACCTTGATGATGCTGACGATGCCGCTGGGTTATCTGGTCGTCGGTCCCCTGGCCGAACGTTTCGTCCAGCCACTGCTCGAATCCGAGGGCCCGGGACGGGGCCTCGCCCTGCTGATCGTCGTCAGTGGGCTGCTGCAACTGGCCTGGTCCGTGCGCGGCTGGTTCAGCGACCGGCTGAGGCTGATCGAGGACGAACTGCCCGACGCCATACCGCCCGCGGAGATCGGCACGCGCGACGACCTGCAGCGCGAAGCCGACGAACTGCTCGCCGCCCGGACCGGATGAGCCGCCCGGATTCGATCGTCGGCCCGCGGCCGACCGGCCCGCCTGCACTCGATCGGCCACCACCCGCACCGATCAGCCGTTCGCACCGATCGGCCACCCGCACCGATCGGCCACTCGCACCGATCGGCCACTCGCACCGATGAAGGGAAACGCTTACGTGCTGCCTCCGATCTCCGACGCGCCCACCGATCCGTACCTGACCCCCTTGATCGCCGCGGACGACCTCCTGCCGGGCGTCCGCGTCTTCCTCAAGGACGAGACCCGTTACGCCTCCGGCAGCCACAAGGAGCCCGCCGCCCGCGCGGTCGTGGCCCGCGCCGTCGCCGAGGGACACGACCGGATCGTGGTGGGCTCGTGCGGCAGTTACGGGCGGGCGATGGCGACCGCGTGCGTGGCGGCGGGCCTGCGGTGCACCGTGGTGCTGCCCGCCGAATGGAGCGACGGCGGGGCCGTCGCGGCGACCGCGGGCGCCGACATCCGGCTCGTCCGAGGCGGTTACGAGGACGCCGTCGACGAATCCCACCGTTTGGCCCACGCGTTGGGGGCTTTGGACGGCAATGTCGACGGCCCCTGCAAGGAAGCGATCCTCGACGGTCACGGACATGTCGTGCACGCCCTGCACCGGGAACTGGGCCGCGCTCCGGCGGCCTTGTGGATACCGGTCGGCAACGGCACGACGATCGTCGCCGCCCACCGCCAACTCCGCCTCCTGGCATGGCCGGCGACCCTCCACGCGGTCGGCTCCCCCGGCAACAATCCGATCGTGACGAGCTGGCCGGGCCCCTACCGCACGCTGTCGAGCCACGACGTCGTCACGACGGAGCACAACGAGCCCCTGGTGAACTGGCATGCCCTGCACGGCCCCGACACCTTGACCGCGATCGCCGACTCGGGCGGCGCGGTACACGCCGCGGACGACGGCGAGCTGCTCGCCGCCCAAGCCCTGTTGGGTAGCCGCGGAGTTCACGTCACGGCGGCGGGCTCCGCCGGGCTCGCCGGACTGCTGGCGCATATCAGGACCACTGCGGTCGGCGGGAACCAGATCGTCCTGCTGACCGGCCGCTGAGCTCCGTGGCGGTCGCTCGCACAACACACGCCGGGCCCGGAGCAACCGGGTCCGGCGTTCCCGGCTCCGGCGTTCCCGGCCCCGGCGCCGACCCGTGGGACTCGACGCCGGGGTGCCGTGACGCGCCGGCGCGGTC
>NZ_WWJX01000836.1 GCF_009865215.1 Streptomyces sp. SID3343
CCCGGGCCGACGCCCGCGCGGCCGCCGCCGACCGCGAACGCGCTCGGGGCCTGCGTGAGGAGGCGGTGTCGCGCGCCGAGTTGCCGGCCGACCGGCTCGCGGTGGAGGACACCCACCGCGAGCGGATCGAGGAACGCCGCCTGGCCCGAGCGGAGCGCGAACGCGAGCAACGGACCGAACGGCAACGGGAACAGCAACAACGACAGCAGGAGTACCACCGCAGGCCGCCGACACACGGCGGACCGGGAGGACACGGCATCTCCATGTGAGCCGACAGGCGTGGGCCCGGCGTCGGTGGATTGGGCTCACTCACGATGGATCCCATATACAGGCTGCGCGCTCCGGAGGGTGCACAAAACCCGCCCACCAGCGGCTCGGCCGCCGAAAGGGGCGTCGTTTCCAAGGCCGACGGGCCACGCGACGCCCCAGCCGATGGGGCAGCCGACGCCCCACTCGCCGGCCCGCGCGAAACCGGGCCGACGAGTGGTTTCGTCACACGCCCGCTCTGTGACGTTGGCGCGTCGCCGAGGTAGGCGCCTGCGGCGGCCGGCACACCGTGTTCGCCTACGGCGCCATGCCACCTGCGGCGGCATCGGGACCTCCCCGCCGGCCCCGATCCCCGGCGGGTCCCCACGTACCGCCTCGCCCACCAGGGTGGGCAACGTCGTGCGCCGCCGGTCCAGGCCGCCGCCTGTGCTCGCCCACGGCCGCCGACGTCGCGCACGTGAGACTAATGAGACCGCCCAACGCGCGCGCCTGTGCGCGTGCCAGGTCTCACTCCCTTGTGTCGCGCACACACGCACAACCGCCATATGACGCACACGCGCACACGCTGACCTGTGTGTTCGCGCCCGTACAGGCGTCGTCGGCGGACACACACGCACGTGTTCGCTGTGCGCACACGTGAGACCGCCGGTCCCGGAGGGCGCCGTGATTGAGCGTCGCCGCGGTCGTTGTTCGAGCGTGACGACGAACATCGGGCCGGAGCTGGAGCTGGAGCACTACGAGAGCGCGTGCGACGTCCACGAGGCGGTCGAGGCGCTGCGGGCGGTCGCGGCCGGGCCGACCGGGTGCTGGGACGAGGACACCGTGGAGGAGACCGGTGATGCCGCGCGGGATCTGGTCGTGCTCCTGGCGGGCGTCGACGAGCACACCGCCGAGCTGCTGCGGCCGGTCGTCGAACTCCTCGAACCCGCGCTGCAGCGGGTGTACGAGCACCTGCGCGAGCGGCCCGACCCCACCGCGTTGTGAGACTTGTAAGACCACTCACGCGCGCACGCGTACGCGTGAGGGGCCCGAATCGCCGCCGAGCAGCCACAACGCCCGTTCCGGCCCTCGTTTAGTCAAGTCACGACCTTGACTAAACGAGGGTCACGGTCTGTACAACTTCGTCACCCCGCGCGGCTGTGACGAAAATCGGCGACGCGCCTCGGAGGATGCCGCGTCAGGACTCCTCGTCCACGAGGAAGCCGGCGGTGTCGCGCAGGTCCGTCAGGACGTCCCGCATCCCCGCCACGCCCTTCCACTCCGGGCGCAACGCGGGATTGAGCCCTGCCGCCTTGGCTTCCTCCCACATGTCGTCCACGTAGGTGTACAGCTCCTGCCGGGCCTGGAACTGGGCCTCGCGCTGCTCGGGGCTCAGGGTCCGGAACCGCGCCTCGTCCCGCTCGTGGAACGCGTCGATGAGTGCCATCCCCGCCTGCTGCGCGTCGGGGAAGTCCTCGTTCTCGTCCATGGAAGTCATGCCGGCAACCGTAGGGCCGGACCTGTAGGCCAGGGTGTGGATCTGCCCATGTCGGCGCCCCTACAGGCCCGTTGCCCCGTCCTCGCAGGTCGGCCCGATGAACCCGGGCTGCGGCCCGGTCCGATTAAGGGGGGACGGCGGGTACCGCCGGAGGGTCGGCGACGACAACGCCTCGGGATCGATCAGGCGTGGTCGGCGGCAAGGAACGATCTTGCTCGCTAGCACAGCGATCGCCCGGTCCGCTCGACTTCCGTCGAGGGCCGTATGAGGTAGGCGGCCGGTGGATACCGTCGAGCTAGCCCGCCGACCGGCGCGAGCACGGCGTCCTGGACGAGGACATCGCCCGGCTCTCCCTGTTCAAGTACGCCGACTTGAACGTCCTGGGCCACTACAGCTCCCGCAGCTCCGGCCCGGCCGGCGGGGCACTGCGGCCCCTGCACGACCCGGCGGGGGCCGAGGAGGGGAGAAGCGAACACCAAACCGGTGGTACAGCGAGAGGACGGCATGAAACACAACTTGCGGTGCGGGCGCTGCGGACTGGAACGTCCAGTGGCAGGCGGGCCGCCCGGCCGGGGTGATCTGTCCGGGCTGCCAGACCCCGGCCGACTCGGCGGAGGCCGAGGCGAACGCGGCCGAACTGCGGGTCGCGAAGGAGGGCGGCGGCCGGTTCGTCGCGGACCCCGTGATCTGCATGACCGGCACCATGACCGAGCCGGGCGTCATCCTGTACGGCGAGGACCACCTCCGCAGGGTGCTCCGGACCGGCCGGGCCGAGAACCTCGGGGCGGTCGAGCGCCTGCCCCCAGGCACGCGCTGCGTGCCCACCGTGGGCGGGGTGCTGATCCACCCGCCCCGGCCATTCGAATGAATCGCGGGGGCGCGACCGGCGGTACGCCCGGGCGCACACGGCTGTGTGTGTCGTGTGTGTGGTCTTGTGCGCACGGACTCGTGTGTGGTTCGGCTGTGCGCACAAGCGTTCGTGCGACACACACACACACACACACACACACACACA
>NZ_WWJX01000837.1 GCF_009865215.1 Streptomyces sp. SID3343
GGCGCGCCCCCCGTGCGCGCTCCGGAACCGCACCGGGCCGGACCGCACCCGCGTGACCGGGTCGCGTCGCGTCGCGTCGCGTCGGCGAACACACCAGTGCTGCGGGACGGCGTCGCTCCCGCTCCCGGCGCGGATACGCTCGGCCCGTACCGCCCTTGCAGTTGCGGGCGGCCGCAAGCGACGAAGATCCGAGCCACAGGGAGTAGACGATGGGCGAGCCGGTCGCGGTGGGTCTGGTCGGCGCAGGACCTTGGGCGGAGCGGGTGCATGCCCCGGTATTCGCCGCCGGGCCGCAGACGCGGCTGGCCGCGGTGTGGGCGCGGCGCCCGGACGCGGCCCAGCGACTCGCGGAGCGATACGACGCGGTCGCGTGCACGGAATACGACGACCTGCTCGACCGGTGCGAGGCCGTGGTCTTCGCGGTCGCTCCCGAGGCCCAGCCCGCGTTGGCCGAGCGCGCGGCCCAGGCCGGCAAGGCCGTACTGCTGGAGAAGCCGGTCGCCGACAACCTCGACGCCGCGCGCAGGTTGGCCGACGCGATCGGCGAGGCCGGCGTCGGCTCGATCGTCACGCTCTCCGCGCGGTTCGCCCCGCAGGTGCGGGTGTTCCTCGACAAGGTGGCCGAGGACTCCGCCGGCTCCGCGTGGGCCGGCGCCCGACTGACGTGCGTGACGGGCGCGTTCCTGGGCGGCCCGTTCGCGGCGTCGCCGTGGCGGCAGGCGCGCGGCGCGCTCCTGGATGTGGGACCGCACGCCTTCGACCTGGTGAGCGCGGCCCTGGGCGACGTCGTGGACCTACGCGCCGACGGCGCCGGCGCCGGCTGGACCTCGCTGCAACTCGTACATACCGGCGGCGCGGTATCGCAGTTGGTGTTGTGCTGCACGGCCGAGGCCGGCCACCGCTACGACGTCGAGCTGTACGGGTCGGCCGGGTCCACGCGCCTGGACCTTTCCGAGGCGATCGACGAATCGGCGTTCGCGGTCCTGCGCGAAGAGTTCGCGGGCCTGGTCCGCAGCGGCGGCGACCACCCGTTGGACGTACGGCGGGGCGTATACCTCCAGGAGCTCATCGCCCAAGCCGAGCACCAACTCGCGGCCCGCACCTGAGGCGGCCGGATCGGCGGACCCCATCGGGCGCCGCAGCCGGCGGGTCACGTGCGGAAGTCGCCCAGGAAAAGGGAGGAAGGCAAGGAAGGGAGACCGCGCCACCCACGCACCCCAAGACACCCAAGACACCCAAGACACTCAAGACACCCAAGACACCCAAGACACCCAAGACACCCAAGACACCCAAGACCAAAGTCCCGCATCTCTGCCCGAAGTGCCCTACCGATTCGTCCCGCGGTGAGCGCAGAGTGGGAGGGCACGGTCATGCCCGGCCGGCCCCCACCGCAGAAGGCAGTCCCGCACCATGGCCGAGCCCGGCAATCCACCCGACCGTCACATCAACCGTGCGCGTCGACCCGCCCCCGTGCCCGGCGCCGCGCGCGAGGTCCGCAGACTGCTCCGGGTCGTCCCGGACGCGCTGCGGACGCGACGAGCCCGCCGGCGGTCCTCGGCGCCGATCGAGGCCTACTCGCCCACCGACATCCGCCCGCCGGTCGAAGTCCGCCCACCCGCCTCGGCCTCCGCGACGATGACCGACCTCGACGTTATGAAGCGGCTCACCAAGCTCGGCGCGTTGCGCGACTCCGGGATCGTCACCGCCGCCGAGTTCGAAGCCAAGAAGGCCGAACTTCTCAGGCGGCTGTGACCCTTCGCCGCTCGTCCGGCCGCCGTTCGTCACTCGGTCAGCAATCGATCCGTACTCCGTCCGTACTTCGTCCGTACTCCGTCCGCATCCGGTCCGCGCCCGGTGCTCACTCGTTCGGCGCACGGCCGGCAGTGTCCGCCCGCACCTCGGGTATCGGGTGCCGACGGTCCGTCCGGGCCGTGCCGGCCGTGCCGGCGGGTAGGGATCGGAGGTCCGGTGGGTCGCTACTCCGCGCCGCTCGCCCGGACGACGATCCATCGGGTTCTGGTGTTCCTGGTCCTGCTGATCGTGGCAGGCGCCGCGTTCGACCTGTCGACGCCGTCCCGGTACACCGCCTCGCCGTTCCTCGCGGCGGCGCCCGCGGTGGCCCTGGGCACGCTGTCGCCCCGGTTCGTGCCGTACGTCGTCGGCTTGTCGCTGTCCGTCGGGATCGGCCTGACCCTGTACGACCGCAGCGGAACGCACAGTCTGCTCGACCTGGCGGCCCTGGCGTTCCTGTGCGGCGCCGTGCTGCTGCTGACCCGGGCCCGTTCACGCGACGAGGGCGAACTCGCGTCACTGCGCGGGCTCACCGAACTCCTCCAGGACATCGTGGTGCCCGATCCGCCGACCGAGCTGGGGCCGCTCAAGGTCGCGTGGCGCTACGAGGCCGCCGACTCCGAGGCCCGCATCGGAGGTGACGCGTACGGTGTCGAGGACACCCGCTTCGGGGTCCGCCTCCTGGTGGCCGACGTACGGGGCAAGGGGCTCGGCGCGATCGAGGCGGTCACCATCCTGCTCGGTGCCTTTCGCGAGGCCGCTCACCACGTGGAACCGCTCGCCGACGTGGTCGAGCGCGTCGAGCAGTCGCTGACCCGCTCGAACAACCGGCGTGACAACTCCGACGAGAGCGAGTGGTTCACCACCGCCCTGTTCGCCGAGATCTCCGGCAACGGCGACACCGTACGGCTGATCAACCGAGGACATCCGCCGCCGGTACTGTTCGGCCTCGACGGCCGCGCGCGGCACCTCGGCCCGAGCGAACCCGACCTGCCGCTCACCTTGGCACTCACCCTCCCGGGCGCGGCTGAAGGTCTTTTCGATGCCGCGCCGACGATCGACACCTTCGCCCTGCCCGAGGGGGCGAGCCTGCTGTTGCTCACCGACGGCGTCACCGAGGCGCGCAACGTCCGGGGCGTCTTCTACGACCCGGCGATCGGCCTGGCCGGCCGGCTCTTCACCGACCCGGACACCCTCCTGGACACGCTGCTCGGCTCCGTGGCCGGGTGGACGGGCCACAGCCTCCACGACGACATGGCGCTTCTCGCGGTCACCCGCACCGCTCCCCCGACACCCGGCGACCGCTGACGGGCATCCTGTGCCATTCGTTCGGCCGACTTGAAAGCGACTGCCCCCGGGGCGTGGCCGTGCGGGTGCAACGCGACTCCGCCCCACCCACCCCGCGCACGCCCCGACGCGAATACCGGAGGGCCACGGCGGCCCGCGCCACCGACCCGCAGGACGATCAGCCCGAATTGTGCAGTTCGCCCGCCGGGAGGATCGTGGTCGTCAGGGCCGTACGGGTGTCGATCCTCTCGACGCGCATGAATGCCCTGACCGATCCTGTCCGATCTCGCAGCCCGAAAGAGGGTCCGTGATGGCTACCAAGTCGACCGCCTGGACCGGGTGGGTGGCCTTCGCCGCCTGCACCCTGATCGTGTTGGGCGCGCTCAACCTCATCCAGGGGTTCGTGGCTCTGTTTTCCGACGACTACTTCGTCAGCCGCTCCGGCGACCTGATGGTGTGGGACTTCACCGCGTGGGGTGTGATCCTGCTGATCTTCGGCGGTCTGCAACTGCTCATCGGCATGGGCCTGTTGACCGGATCCGGGGTCTCGCGGGTACTCGCGGCGATTCTCGTGATGGTCAACATCGTGGCCCAGATCGCCTTTCTCGCCGCATACCCGGTGTGGTCGACGATCGTGATCGCGCTCGACATCTTCGTCCTGTACGCGCTGACCGCGCGCTGGGACGCGGCCATGGGCGGCCGTTCCACCCACAGCCACCCCGAGGCCACCTGGCAGGCAGACGAAGCCGCCGACACCACGTCCCAGTCGGCGGGAGCGCACCGGCGCACGATGTCCTGACAATCCACGGGCGGCAGCCGAAAACGCGCCACCCCGAACCCGACCCGAACCGAACGAAACCCCAACGGCCCACCGCCCACCGCCCACCGTCGGACGGTGGGCGGTTCGCCATGTCGACCGAAGGGCCCCCGAGCCCCGCCCCACCCC
>NZ_WWJX01000838.1 GCF_009865215.1 Streptomyces sp. SID3343
CCACCGACGCCACCGACGCCACCGACGCCACGGTCACTTCTTCACAAGCCGCAGATTCACCGCATAACGCATCGAGTCGCCCCCGAACGCGCGAGCACCGCCCAGGAGTGCGCCCACCGAAGCCGCGGCGAACAGGAGTTCGTCCACGAAGCCGACGAAAAGGATGGCCGGGACGAGCAGAATCAGCGAGATCAGGCAGGTCAGGTGAAAGTTGAGCGCCTCGCGTGCGTTCGTGCGGACGAACTCCGAACGACTGCCCACCGTCTTCCCGATCACCAGTGGCCCGACCACCGGAGCGACGAACGCGGCCCAGTGCGCGGTGGCCGCCCACCCTCGTTCGGATCTCGGCCGACCGGGCTTCATCGGCCGAAAGGACGCCCTGGAACCGTTGTTGATCCATCCCGGCGGCTGAACCGGCGGGTGCGGCATGGCCGGCAGGCCGCTCATCGGCATCGGCGGCGCGGGCATCGGCAGCAGGAGGTCGTCGAGCAGGGCCTCCAGGTCGGAGCGGGTACGGCCCGCGAGCGCCGCGGCGACTCGTTCCTCGAACTCCTCGCCGTTCAACCGTCCTTCACCGAACGCGTACTTCAGATGATCGATCGTGCGTTCACGATCCGCGTCGCCGACCCGCATATTCGGTGGCATACCGTACCAATAGGGTGGATGTGGACCGGAATTCGGATGCATGCACGACTCCTCTCGCTGTGCACACGGCTCCATACAGCATGCGCCGCGAACGGAGCTCGGTCCATCAGGGATAACCCCTGGTGCGACCCTGAGACAACATCCGCAGGTATGACCGGGTTCCGACCCCGGTACCACCCCGTGCCCCACGACCGCTCCCGCCAACGCCCCGCCGACGCCCCGCCAACCCCCCATGAACGCCCCGCCGACGCCCCACCGCCGTCCCACCCGACCTCAGAACAGCCGGCGCAGCAACCGCATCGAGCGTGCCTCCAGGTGCACGACGCCGGCCGCCTTGGCCGCGGGTCGGTCCCGGTCGAGCACCACGCTCGCGCTGTCGAACACGGTCTCCCACGCGGTGCCGTACTCGCCGGGCGGCAGGGTGAAGTCCAGATCGCCCTCGGAGGCGTTGAAGACCAGGAAGAACGAGTCGTCCTCGATGTGCTCACCGCGCGGCCCCGGCTCGCCGATCGCCCGGCCGTTGAGGAAGACCGAGACCGCCTTGTTGAACCCGGCGTGCCAGTCCTGTTCGGTCATCGGCTTGCCGCTCGGTGCGAACCACGCGATGTCGGCCAGGGCGCCGCCCTCTATCGGCTTCCCACGCAGGAACCGACGCCGCCGAAAGACCGGGTGCTCGCGCCGCAGACGGATCAGCATCTGTACCCATTCGAGGAACACCCAGTGCTCGCGGCCGCGTTCCCAGTCGACCCAGGAGACCTCGTTGTCCTGGCAGTAGGCGTTGTTGTTGCCACCTTGCGTGCGCGCGATCTCGTCGCCGTGCAGCAGCATCGGGATGCCCTGCGACAGGAGCAGCGTCGCGGCCATGTTGCGTTTGATCTTCTCCCGCAGCGCGAGCACCTCGATGTCGGTGCTCTCTCCCTCGACACCGCAGTTCCACGAGCGGTTGTGGCTCTCGCCGTCGCGACCCTCCTCGCCGTTGGCGTCGTTGCGCTTGTGCTCGTAGGACACCAGGTCGTGCAGCGTGAAGCCGTCGTGCGCGGTGACGAAGTTGACGGAGGCGGTCGGGCGCCGCCCGTCGTGGCGATACATGTCGCTCGATCCGGTCAGCCGTGCCGCGAAGTCCGGGAGCATGCCCGGCTCACCGCGCCACAGGTCGCGCACGGTGTCGCGATACCTGCCGTTCCATTCGGTCCACAGCGGCGGGAAGTTGCCGATCTGATAGCCCTCCTCGCCGACGTCCCACGGTTCCGCGATGAGCTTGACCCGGCTGACGACCGGGTCCTGTTGGACGAGGTCGAAGAACGCGGAAAGCTTGTCCACCTCGTAGAACTGCCGGGCCAGCGCAGCCGCGAGGTCGAAGCGGAAGCCGTCCACGTGCATCTCGGTGACCCAGTAGCGCAGCGAGTCCATGATCATCTGGAGCACGTGCGGGTGCGACATCCGCAGCGAGTTGCCGGTCCCGGTGGTGTCCCAGTAGTAGCGCGCGTCCTCTTCCGACAGCCGGTAGTACGCGCTGTTGTCGATGCCCCGGAACGACAGCGTCGGCCCGAGGTGGTTGCCCTCGGCGGTGTGGTTGTAGACGACGTCGAGGATGACCTCGATGCCCGCCTGGTGCAGGCACTTCACGAGGTAGCGAAACTCTTGGACCTGTTGCCCGAGCGTGCCCGTCGAGGAGTAGGCGCCGTGCGGCGCGAAGAAGCCGATCGTGTTGTAGCCCCAGTAGTTGCCCAGCCCCTGGGAGACCAGATGGCCGTCGTTGACGAACTGGTGGACCGGCATGAGTTCGATCGCGGTGACCCCGAGCGCGCGGAAGTAGTCGATCATCTTCGGGTGCGCCATGCCCGCGTAGGTGCCGCGGATCTCGTCCGGGATGTCCGGGTGGGTCATCGTGAGCCCGCGCACGTGCGCCTCGTAGATGACGGTGTCGTGATACTCGTGCCCGGGCCGGTGGTCGTCGCCCCAGTCGAAGTACGGGTTGACCACGACCGAGGTCATCATGTGCGGCGCCGAGTCGATGTGGTCCATCTCCTCCGGTCGGCCGAACCGGTAGGCGAACACCGGTTGGCCCCAGTGGATCTCGCCGTCGAAGGCTTTGCCGTACGGGTCGAGCAGGAGCTTGGCCGGGTTGCACCTGATCCCGGCCCGCGGGTCCCACGGCCCGTGCACGCGGTAGCCGTAGCGCTGCGCGGGTTGCAGACCCGGGATGTATCCGTGCCAGATGCCGCCGTCGACCTCACGCAGCGCGACGCGTTCCTCGCGTCCACCGGCGTCGATCAGGCACAGGTCCACGTCGGTGGCGACGTCGGAGTACAGGGCGAAGTTGACCCCCGTCCCGTCGTAGGAGGCACCGAGCGGATACGGATGTCCTGGCCACAGCGTCATCAGGTGATTCCCTTCGCGGCCGGCGGGCTTGTACCGGAATCTGCCCAGGTTGCGGAAAGGGAACCGTTGCGAGTGCGGAACCGTTCGAACGCGCGCTCCGTCACAGGGCCATGCGAAACCACGACCGTTCGAAGCGCGGGGCCACGACCCTGCCGATACTCGCGCTGGCCGCCGGCCTGATCGTCTCGGGGTGCACGTCCTCGGGCGGGTCGAGCCCCGAGAAGCGGTTCCCCGATCCCCTCGTCGCACCGGCGGGTGACGTCATGCGGCTCGCCGCGTTCGACTCGTGTGACACGCTGCTCGACGATTTCCGCAAGGCCGCGCTCCGGGACGAGCGTGCGACTCCCCCGAACCAGGGCCAAGACCAGCCCAAGAGCGCCCGCGTCCCGAACGAGGCCGGCGCGCCCGCGCCGCAGGCGCCCAACGCCCTCGCACCGGAGCAGGCGGATTCGGGTTCCGCGTCGGACAGCGGGGCCGCCGCGCCGGACCACTCGACGACCAACACCCAGGAGAAGGGCGTCGACGAGCCGGACCTGGTCAAGACCGACGGGCGCCGGGTGGTGACGGTGGCCGGCGGCAACCTGAGCGTGGTCGACGTCGCGACGCACAAGGTCACCGGCACCCTCGCCGTACCGGGCGCCGCGGCCGGCGAACTGCTCCTGGCGGGGGATCGGGCCCTGTTGATCGTGCCCGAGGGCGGCTACCTCGCCGACGGCCCGACCACGCGCGGCAGTTCGGCCAAGTCGCTGCCCCCGTCGGGCGGGGGCAGGGCCCGGATGATGTTGGTCGACCTGACCGGCACGCCGCGCACGCTCGGCGAGTTGACCGTGGACGGCGCGTACGTGGACGCCCGCCAGGTCGGCAACACCGCGCGGATCGTGGTCAAGTCCACGCCGCGCCGCCCACAGGGCACCTCGGGTACGACGCAGGAGCGGATCCGCAGGTCCACGATCGGCGACTGGCTGCCGCAGTTCACCCTCGCGGCGCCCGGCCGCAACGAATCGGGCACCCTCACCGACTGTGCCAAGGTAAGCCGCCCGCTGACGGATCCGGGCGAGCCGGGGCACACCGCGCGCACGACGGTCAGCGTGCTGTCCTTCGACCTCGCCCGCGACCTCGGCAAGGGCGACCCGGTCACGGTCGCGGCCGACGTGGACACCGTGTACGCGTCGGAGGCGAACCTCTACCTCGCGACCACCTACAGCAAGCGGGCCCAGGCCGCCGGCAACGACGCCAAGGTGATCGGCGGCGGCCCGCCCACGGCGCGGACCGCGCTCCACCAGTTCGACATATCGGGCTCGGCTACGCCCCGCCTCGTCGCCACCGGCGACGTCCGGGGCGGACTGCTCAACCAGTACTCGATGTCGGAGTACGCGGGAAGCCTGCGGGTCGCCACGACGAGTACGAACGCCGGCGGCTCCACCCCGGGCCGCGTTCCGGCCCCGAGCGGCTCGGGCGCCGGTACGGACGTCGCCCCGCCCGGCGACTTCGCGCCGAGGGCGGCGACCGAGTCGGCGGTGACGGTCCTGCGGCGCACGGGCTCGGATCTGCTGCCGGTGGGCCAGGTCGGCGGCCTGGGCCGCAACGAGCGGATCTACGCGGTGCGTTTCACGGGGCCGATCGCCTACGTGGTGACGTTCCGCCAGACGGACCCCCTGTACACGCTCGACCTGAGCGACCCGGCCAAGCCCAGGGCGGTCGGCGAACTCAAGATCAACGGCTACTCGGCCTATCTGCACCCGATCGCGAACGGCAGGCTGATCGGGGTCGGTCAGGACGCCACGAGCAGCGGGCAGCGGCTCGGCTCGCAGGTGTCGCTCTTCGACGTGAGCACCCTGGCGAACCCGAACCGGGTCGCGCAGTATCAGGTGCCGCAGGCGACCTCCGAGGCCGAGTTCGACCCGCACGCTTTCCTGTACTGGGACAAGGAAGGCATCCTGGTGCTACCGGTCACCGAACGCAACACGGCGAGCCGGCCGGACCTTTCCCAGGGTGAGGACGGCGCGTACGCGAACCCCTCCTATGCGCTCGTGCTGCGCGTCGACGGCAGCACGATCACCTTGATCGGTCAGGTCTCGCACCCCGGTACGCAGATCCGCCGGTCGATGGTGATCGGCACGCAGTTGTGGACCGTCTCGACGGCGGGCATCGAGGTGAACCGACTGGCGGACGTGGACCAGGTGGCCTGGATCCCGCTCGGCTGAACCCTGAGCCCTGAGCCCTGAGCCCCGGACGCGAAGGGGCGTTCGGCGTCGAGCCTTCCCGGCGTCGAGCGTCCCGCGCGTGGCGTGCGTCGGATGGTCTGTTATACACGAGACACGTGATCTGACAGACCATCAGAAACCATCGGGAGAGCACATGGCCGCCACCGTCTTCACCGACCTTCAGCAGATCAAGGACTCGGTGGGCAAGCACCTCGGCCACAGCGAGTGGTTGGAGATCACGCAGGACCGGATCAACCGCTTCGCCGACGCGACCGGCGACCACCAGTGGATCCACGTCGACGTCGACAAGGCGAAGGACGGCCCGTTCGGCGCTCCCATCGCGCACGGCTACCTGACCCTGGCCCTGTCCAATCTGTTCCTGCCGCAGATCGTCGAGGTACGGAACATCTCGATGGGCGTGAACTACGGCGTCGACAAGGTGCGCTTCCCCGCGCCGGTCGTGGTCGGCTCGCGGGTGCGCGGCGGCGCCGAGATCGCGGCGGTCACCGACATCACGGGCGGCATCCAGGTGACCATCCGAATCACCATCGAGATCGACGGCGCGGCCAAGCCGGCGTGCGTGATCGACTCGATCACGCGCTACCTGGCCTGACCCGGAGCGCACCAACACCTGACGGTGCGTCAGCGGGCGGAGGCTCCCTGACGCACCGTCATGCCGCCTGCGGGCACCCGCACTCGCGGTCGCGCTCGACCCGGCGACCTACGCGTGCGGCTCGATCAACACGCAACGGGTGCGGCTGTAGATCGTCGGCATGCACCTGTTGCAGTGAATGCACAACGAACGAGTCTCCCGCTCGGCCGCGATCCGGTTGATCAGGTCCGGCTCGCGCAGCACCGCCCGCCCCATCGCGACGAACTCGAAGCCCTCGGTCATCGCGAGGTCCATCGTGTCGCGGTTGGTGATCCCGCCGAGCAGGATCAGCGGCAGCGTGAGCTCGGCCCGGAACTGCCGGGCGGACGCGAGCAGATACGCCTCCTCGTACGGGTACGAGCGCAGGATCTGCTTGCCGATCAGCTTGACCCCCAGCCGCTGCGGCTGCGGGAAGGTCGCGGCGAACTCCGGCACCGGGGCGTCGCCGCGGAAGAGGTACATCGGGTTGAGCAACGAGCTGCCCGCGGTCAGTTCGAGGGCGTCGAGCGAGCCGTCCTCCTCCAGCCACTTGGCCGTTTGGATGCTTTCGTCGAGCCAGATGCCGCCCGGGACGCCGTCCTCCATGTTGAGCTTCGCGGTGACCGCGATCCGGTCCCCCACCGCGTCGCGGACGGCCCGACACACGCCCCGCGCGACCTTGGCCCGGTTGGCGAGCGAGCCGCCGTAGGCGTCCGTGCGGTGGTTGAGCTTGGGGCTGAGGAACGCGCTCGCGAAGTAGTTGTGGCCGAGGTGGATCTCCACCGCGTCGAAGCCGGACTCGATCGCGAGCAGCGCGGCCTCGGCGTGGGCCCGGGTGATCCGGGCGATGTCGTCCGCGGTCGCGGCCTGGGTCGCGCGCATGCTGAGCGGGTTGAACATCTTGCCCGCCGACAGCGCCGGGAGGCGGTTGGACTTGGCGTTGGCGACCGGGCCCGCGTGGCCGAGTTGGGCGGAGACCGCGGCGCCCTCGGCGTGCACGGCGTCGGTGAGCCGGCGCAGCCCCGGCACGGCTTCGGGGCGCATCCAGATCTGGTGTCGGTCGGTGCGCCCCTCGGGCGCGACGGCGCAGTAGGCCACCGTGGTCATCCCGATGCCGCCGGCGGCGGGGCGGCGGTGGTACTCGATCAGGTTGTCGGTGACCAGCGCGTCGGGGGTGGCGCCCTCGAACGTCGCGGCCTTGATGATCCGGTTGCGCAGTGTGAGCGGACCGAGCTTGGCGGGTGCGAAGACGTCGGGTATCACAGGTCACCTCGTTGTGTGCTGGGCGAAGGGCCGGGCCGCGGCGCGTCGAGGCCCGCGGTGACGAACGCGGCGACCACGTCGGGCGCCGGTGTCGGGACGAACGCGTCGGCGACCGGTTGGCCGTACAGCTGGAGCAGCAGGTCGAACGCGAGCCGCCAGCGGTCCGAGATCTCGCGCGGGCCCAGGTCGGGCCGGGCGGCGCCGAGCAACTCGCGCCAGGGTTTGTGGCGAAACCACGGGTCGTCCCACGGCAACTCGGCCCCGGACAACACGGTGCGCGCGAGCAGTTGCAACAGCATCGGCCCGTTGGGCTCGCGCGCGAGCCGGTCGAACGGTTCCACGATGACGGCGACGATCTCGCCCACGGAGGGCGTCCATCCCCGCTCGCGGGCCTGGCTCAGCTCGCCCAGGGGCCCCGCCCACAGTGGGCCGAGCCGCTCCTGCAACAACGCCACGACCAGATCGCGCTTGGCCCCGAAGTGGTAGTGCACGGCAGCCGGATTCATCCCGGCCGCGGCATTGACCGCCCGTACCGAGACCTTGTCGTACCCCTGAGCCAGAAAGAGCCGCTCGGCCTCGTCGAGCAGCCGGGCTCGCGATCGTGCTGTCACGGCACGCAGGAAACCACGAACATCCAGCATTTTCAATCACTGATTGAAAATGTGCCGAGGGATCTTCGATCACTGGCGGAAAACCCCACAGGGCAAAAAAAGATCTCGGGGTCGTGAGTGGGAGAACGCGGGTTCCCCGTCCACGACCGCGAGATCGTTTCGGCGGTTCGGTGCCGGTGCGCGGGTCAGCCCAGCGGGACCACCAGGACCGGAGAGTGGGCGTGCTCGGTGGCCGCGGTGGCCACGTGGCCCACCCAATGGCTCAGGGGGCCGCGGCGGCGGCGCACGCCGACCACTGTGAGGGCGGCCGTGCGCGACGCCGCCA
>NZ_WWJX01000839.1 GCF_009865215.1 Streptomyces sp. SID3343
GCCCGCGCCTCCCACCCCGGCCATCCCGACCGCCGGCCGCCTTCCCGGGGCTCGGATGGTCGCGCCCGGAGACGGGTTCACGGATGCCGGCCTGGTCGAGCGACCGGGGTGGCTAGGCGGGGAGTCGCCGCAATAGGAAGATAAAGTGCGTTTCGTGGCATTGTGTGCCTTCGCTCGTTCGTTCTCGGTCAGGGGTCGGCCCATGCAGCTCGCGCGAGTGAAGGTGGCGGCCGGCGAGCGACTCGCGCGGGTGCGGGAGCGCTGGGCGGAGAGTTTTCCCGGCCGCTGTGTCACGCGAGCCCTGGACATCCACATCACCGATCGCATGATGGCGTTGGCCGCGCAGGCGTTCCTCGCGCTTATGCCGCTGGTCCTCGTGGTCGCCGCCGAGGCTCCCGAGGGGATCAGCAACGGCATGATCGACGCGATGCGCACCCGACTCGGGCTCGGCGGGACCGCGCAGGAGGTCCGGGGCATCTCCGGCAGCGAGTCGGACTCGGGCGTGACCGCCGTCGGGTTTCTGATCGTGCTGCTGAGCGCGACCAGCTTCAGCCGTGCGCTGCAACGCGTGTACGAGCGCTGCTGGCGGCTCACCCCGGGCGGGCTGCGCAGTGCGTGGCGGCCGTTGGCGTGGATCGTGAGCCTGGTGGTGTACTTCGTCCTCCTCGGGCTGACGTTCAAGGTCACCCACGGAAGCGGCCCGCTCAACGTGCTGCGCGTGGCCCTCGCCGCCGCCGGGGCGCTGGCGATGTGGTGGTGGACGCCGTTCGTCCTGCTGTCGGGCCGGGTGCACTGGCGTGCCCTGGTCCCCACGGCGCTGACCACGGCCGCGGTCACCCTCACGCTCGGGCTCGCCTCGTCCCGCTACGTCCCGCACGCGCTGTCCACCAACGAAAGCCGCTACGGCACGATCGGCGTCGCGTTCGCGATCGAGTCCTGGTTGGTCGCCCTGTTCGCCCTCGTCCTGGCGGCGGGCGTGGTGGGCGTGATCCTGGTCGAGTCCTCGGGTCGGCTCGGCGCGTGGGCGCGCGGAGCGGACGACCCCGACGCGTGGCGACGAACGCCGAGGTTGAAGTTCGTCCCCGAGGATTCGGCGCACGAGTAGGTCGACGGCCCACGCCACACTCGATCGTCAACCAAGGGTTGACGATCGCGAGATCGTCAACCTAGGGTTGACGGATGACGAACCCGACGCGCATGACCAATCCCGTCCGCCTCGACGACCTGATCGAGGCCATCAAGAAGGTCCACTCCGACGCGCTCGACCAGCTCTCCGACGCCGTCATCGCGGCAGACCACCTCGGGGAGGTGGCGGATCATCTGATCGGCCACTTCGTGGATCAGGCCCGCCGTTCGGGCGCGTCCTGGACCGACATCGGCCGGAGCATGGGAGTCAGCAAGCAGGCGGCCCAAAAGCGCTTCGTCACGAAGGACTCCGGTCAGCCCCTGGATCTCGATCCCAGTCAGGGCTTCAGCCGGTTCACCGAGCGGGCCAGGAACGTCGTCATGGCCGCGCAGAACGAGGCCCGCGCGGCCGGCAACGACGAGGTCGGCACCGAGCACCTGGCGCTCGGCCTGCTCAGCGAACCGGACGCGCTCGCCGCGAAGGCGATCGTCGCCCAGGGCGTCCCCCTGGACGCCGTCCGTCGAGCAGTCACCGCAGTGCTGCCGGCGCCGGCCGACGTCGTGCCCGAGCTCATCCCGTACGACACCTCGGCGCGCAAGGCGCTGGAACTCACCTTCCGGGCAGCCCTGCGGCTCGGCCACAATTACGTCGGTACCGAGCACATCCTGCTCGCGCTGCTCGAACTCGAAGCGGGCGACGGCGTACTCACCGGCGTGGGCATCGACCCGGCCGGCGCCGAGGCCAACATCGCCGCGGCCGTCGCCACCATCGCCGCAGCCCGCGAGACGTCCTGACCGACTTCGACGACGACGTCGGCTCCGCGACGGACCGTCCGTGACGGGGCGGGTTTCCGGCCGAGGACGCCGTTCACCCGTCCGTCACGAACCCGCCGGACCGCGTCGACTCGAACAAGCCCGTCGGTCAGGCGTCGCGACGCTCCGGCAGCCACCCGGCCGTGCCGAGCGCGAGCACGCGGTAGACGACGCACTCCACGACCGCCATCGTGATCGAGGGGCGCCCGGCCTGCGCGCGACCGATCGTCCTGCTCAGGGTCCGGAACAGCGACTGGAGCGTCCGGCTCTGTGCGGTCTCGCTCGCGGCGGCCGGCATCGGCGTGACGAAGAACAGGGCGGTGACCGCGCCGTCCGAATGCCGCACGACGGCGCCCGCGGCCGGGCCGAGCACAACCGTGACGGCCACGAACGCACCGGTCCCGACCACCGCCCGCTGCACGTGCGGGTCACCGAGACCGACGTCGAGGACCTCGTCGGCCGGGATCGACCGGGCCGACAGGGTACGTCGCGAACGCGATCGCCTCCCCGACCGCGAGCACCAGACCGACGGTGACCAGCACCTTCGCCGCCAACACCCGACGCCGCCGGGGCACGGCGGCGAAGGCGATCCGGATCAGGCCCGAACCGTACTCGGAGCTCATGCCCAGTACCCCCAAGACGCCGAGCGCGAGCACCACGACGTAGTAACCGCCGCTGAAGCCGAACCGGACCGGGTCGAACCCGGCCCCGCTCGTCGGCCGTCATGCCGTCCCAGTCGGCAACCAGGTTGCCGTAGTCGAACGCACCGAGGCCCAGCCCCACCACGGCCGCGAGCCCGACCGTCAGCTAGGTGGAGCGAAGTGAGCGCAGCTTGATCCATTCCGACGCGAGCACGCCCCGGGGGACGCCCACGGGCGTCATGACCCGGTGCCCCCTTCGGTGGTGTCGCCGACCGGTGTGCGCGTGGGCCGTCGGCCACGCGCTCGGGCGGCATCGCGCATATGCGGACGGCTCGGCCGACCTGGGGTCGTTGGTCGAGCGGACGCCCCGGGCGGCCGTACAGGTGGATCCGATCGTCGTCGGTGACCCGCGCGAGCTGCCGGCCGGCATCGAGTTGTCCGCGTATCGGATCGCCCAGGAGGCACTGACCAACGCACTGACCAACGGGGTGAGGCACGCGCACACCCGAGCGGCGCGGCTGGAAGTCGCCTACCGCGACGACGAGTTGGCGATCGAGGTCGTCGATCGCGGGCGTGGCCGGCCGATCGCGCCCGGCGGGCACGGGTTGGCCGGGGTCCGCG
>NZ_WWJX01000091.1 GCF_009865215.1 Streptomyces sp. SID3343
GTCAAGTCGAACATCGGCCACACCCAGGCCGCGGCGGGCATGGCCGGCGTGATCAAGATGGTCCAGGCGCTGCGCAACGGCACGGTGCCGCGGTCGCTGCACGCCGATACCCGGACCTCGCAGGTGGACTGGTCCTCGGGCGGTGTGCGGTTGGTGTCGGACGCGGCGGCCCCCTGGCCGGTGACCGGCAGGGCGCGCCGGGTCGGGGTGTCGTCGTTCGGCATCAGCGGGACGAACGCGCACGTGATCCTGGAGCAGGCCCCGACCCCGGCCGGCCACACCGACGCGCCCCCCACGGAGCCGGCCCCCGGCGTGCTGCCGTGGGTGTTGTCGGCGGCATCGCCCGCCGCACTGGCGGAGACGGCCGACCGGATGCGGTCGGTGGCGGGGGAGCCGGGCGCACTCGCCTGGTCGCTGTGGCGAACCCGGGCCACGCTCGCGCACCGAGCGGTGATC
>NZ_WWJX01000840.1 GCF_009865215.1 Streptomyces sp. SID3343
ACCCGGACCGGGCGGGGCGGCTGACGTGGGGTCCGGGTCGGCGCGAGGTACGAAGGAGCCCGTACCCCGCGCCGCCGGTGTGGCTGTGCGTTGGTGCGCCGGTGTCCGGCCCCGTCCCTCGCACGTGTGCGAGAGACGGGGCCGAATCCGTCAGATCGCGGTGACCGTGAGGGTCGCGCTGTAGGTACCGGGCGCGGTCGTGGTCGCCAGGTTCAGGCCGAGGTCGGCGCCGAGCACGGCGGTGCCGCGACCGTGGCCGGCCACCGCGCCGCCGAGCGTGCGCGCGGTCTTGACGCCACCGTCGGCCGCGGGTGCGACCGGCTGACCGGCGCTCACCTGCTGACCGTCGCCGGCCTTGACCACCTTCGGGGTCCAGCCGAGCGCCGAGCCGTCGAAGCTCGCACCGCCCTCGGCGGTGAAGTCGGTGACCTGGCCGCTGACGTTCCAGCCCGGGTCGGCCGTGCGCAGGTCGGTGACCTGCACCGGGTTCAGCGCGCCGGAGGTGGCGAGCCGGTCGCCCGCCGGGGTGAGTTCGGGGGACGGGAGGGTGACCGCGGTGCCGTCGACCGTCATGGTCAGCGCACCGGTGTTCTTGACGGTGGTGGTGATGATCTGGGTGCCGGCCAGCGGGTCGCCGCCGCCCGGGTTACCGGTGCCGCTCGCGGTGAGGGATACCTGATCGACCGCCCAGAAGCGGCTGTTGGTACCGGTGTAGCGGAAGCGGATTTGAGCGGTCTTGGCGCCCGCGGGGACGTCGAGCGTCAGGTGCTCGACCTGGTTGACGTTCGCGCGATAGGACTTGAGCAGCTTGGGTGCGCCGCCGTCCCACGACACGTACACGTCACCGGTCTGCGGGCCGTCGACCTGATAGTCGCTGACATAGCTCAGCTCCGCCTTGGCCTTGCCCTCGACCGGGTAGGCCGGGGAGACCAGGGTGGAGTCGAACTGCCCGGCGGCGTGCGCCTTGTCGTCCCACTCGTCGGAGTCGGCGACGGCGAACACGTTGCGGCTGCGCACGTTGCCCTCACGGGCTTGGCCGCCGCCCTCGGTGCGGGTGAAGAACTCGTCGGTGGTGAACGACCAGCCACGCCACTCGGTCACGCCGCCGGTGGGCATCGCCGCGTTGTCGATCGACCAGCCCTGCGGGGTGGTGTGGGTGAAGCCCTTGACGCCGGCCGGGATCGCGCTCTCGTCGACGCGTTCGGACAGGATCGGCCGCAGGGAGTCGAAGGCGTCGGGCTTGATCTCGTCGATCGGCTGCCCGTCCAGGCCCCATGCCGGGTCGATCCGCACCCCCTCGTGCTTGAGCACGGTGGGCGCGATGTCGACGAGGCGTACGTCGTTGCGCACGGTGCCGGTGGGCATGCCCGCGCCGTTGGCGATGACGAAGGTCTGCCGTTCCTGCGGGGTGTCGCCGCCGTGGCCGCCGGAGTCGGTGTGGCCGTGGTCGGTGGTGACCATGACCAGCCAGTCCTCCTGGGCGTAGGTCGGGCGGGCGCGCAGCGCGTCGAGCACCTTGCCCACCCGAGTGTCGGCCTCCTTCACCGCCTTCGCGTACTCGGCGCCGGCGCCACCGTTGTTGTGCCCGGCGCCGTCCACCGCGTCCAGGTGCATGAACGTGACGTCGGGGTTGCCGGTGGACAGGTACTGCGCGGTGTTCGCGGCGGCGACGTCGTCGTTCTCGCCGGTGGCCACGCGCACGTCGACCTTGGGCGAGAAGATCGTCGACGAGATCGGCTCCCACGCGCCGACGACGAGGGTGGAGGCGGCCGGTTGGGCGCTTTCCAGGCGGGTCGCGAAGTCGGGGTACGCGTCGTACCGCGACCCGGCGAACGAGTTGTCGTGCACGCCGTGTTTGTCGGGCCAGACGCCGGTGGCGACGGTGGACCAGCCGGGCCCGGAGACGGTGGGCGCGAACGGCTGCGCGTACAGGTTGCTCGACGCGGTCACCCCGCCGGCCATCAGGGCCTTGAGGTTGGGCGCGTCGCCGCTCTGCAGCTTGTCGAAACGCAGCCCGTCGATGCCGATGACGAGCGTCTTGGCCTTCTTGGTACCGCCGGGCAGCGACGGCAGCGCGTCGGCCGCGGCCGACGAGGCGGCGAGCGCGGCGCCGGCCAGGGC
>NZ_WWJX01000841.1 GCF_009865215.1 Streptomyces sp. SID3343
TGGTTGGCGATCGCCCGCGAGTCCGGACGGGCGGAACCAGCCCCGCGGCGGCACTCCTTCACGCTCACCGACACGTTGTCGGGTGCGCCTGTCGGACCTGGGCGGGAACGTCGAAGCCCTGCACGACCGGATACGGGAACACCCGCACGAGGCCCTGCCGTCATCGGCCACCGAACACCCTGCCGTCGTTGACGACCGTTGACGACGCTCTACCGTTCCGTGCCCCAAGTGCAATACGCGGACCGCGTCCTGGAGATCTCCCGTCCCGCGCACGCCCCCCTCGAGGCCGCGGCCGACAGGGGAGCGTCTGCGTCGGTTGCCGTCGTGGAGCGCTCCCCGGCACAAGAGCGCGGGGGAGCGACCAAGGGATCGTGGGCGAACCTGATGGTCAGCCCCGAAGGGGTCGTCGACCCGGACGTCATCCAGCGCGTCATCGACTCCCACCCGGACGTCGACGAGACGTATTTCCGCACGCTTGAAGCAGCGGCCGGCGAATCGGTGCGATGGCTGGAGAAACACGGGGTGTCCGTCGCCCACGCACCCTCCGGCTTCGCCATGGAGGCGACGTACGGAGCCACCGTCGGCGGCGGGCACGCCATCGTCGAGGCGCCGGCACAGGCGGTCGAACGGTATCCGGCTGCGGAGTTCCACTACGAGACGGAGGCCGTACGGCTCTGCACGGACGACGCGGGCCGGGTCAACGGCGTCCTCGTGCGGGGCCCGGACGGGCTCGTGCGCACCCTCTCGTCCGGCAGTGTGGTCCTTGCCTGCGGCGGATTCGAGGGCAACTACGAGATGCGGGGTGCCCTACGGGATCATCGTCAACCAGGCCGGCGAACGATTCGTCGACGAGGGCAGCCGTGCCTTGGAGGACGCCAAGACCTTCGCCATCCCCGGCTTCGACCAGCTCAATCAGACGGACCTCGTCCCGGTCGAGGCCGAATCGATCCGCGACCTGGGACGGGAGCTCGGACTCGACCCGGAGAAACTCGAGAACACCGTCTCAACGTTCAACACGTCCGTGCAGGACGGTGAATTCGACGTGTCGCGGCGCGACGGGAAGCGCACGACGGGGTTGGCCATCGACAAGACCAACTGGGCGCGCACCATCTCCGAAGGCCCGTTCCGTGCGTACCCGGTGAAAACCGCGGTCACCTTCACCTTCGGCGGTGTCCGCACCGACATCCGTGCCCGGGTACTGACCCCCGGCGGAACGCCCATTCCACAGCTGTACGCCGCCGGGGTCGCCACCGGTGTGTGGTACCGGGAGTACCCGGGGGCTCTCTCGGTCCTGCGCTGTCTGGTGTTCGGACGAATCGCGGGCTGTGAAGCCGCAGGAGCACTTCAGCGCTGAGTGGCCGAGCTGATGGCAAGCTTGTATCCACGCTCCGACCTCCTTTGGCTATGGCGTCCTTCGCAGGTCCCCGACTCCGTTGGCCGTCCACGTGTCGAGCCCATCTGGGCTGTTGCCGTGTGCGCGGCGGGGGCGTCGCGGGTCGGGTACGGCGTACGCGGCTCCCCTCGTGTGGAGTCGCTTAGGCCGAACGCGGCCCGGGACACCCGGCGCGGCGCCGGGACGGTCATCGCGTCCGGGCGCCGCCGTCGGGTGTGGTGAGGAATTCGGCGAGGTGTACCGCGCGCACGCGGGATTTGCGGCGACGCAGGCCGGTGCGCAGTTGGCGCAGGCAGCCCGGGTTGACCGCGATCACGACGTCGGCTCCGGTCGCCTCGATCGCGTCCAGTTTGCGGTCGAGGATGCGGCGGGATTCGATCGGGCGCAGGAGCGAGTAGGTGCCGGCCGCGCCGCAGCAGTCGCTCGCGCCCGGGGTTTCCACGAAGTCCGCCACCGCCGACAGGATCTTGCGTGGTTCGCGCCATACGCCCAGGCCGTTGCGCAGGTGGCAGGAGTC
>NZ_WWJX01000842.1 GCF_009865215.1 Streptomyces sp. SID3343
GGCGTCGAGTGAGGGTACGGGACCGCGGTCCGGGACGGGTTCGGGATCGGGTTCGGGCCTGGTGATGAGGGTGTCGCCGGAGTCGGTCATCGCGTGCCCGCCTCCCCCGACTCGCCGTGTTCGCCGTGTTCGCCGTGTTCGCCGTGTTCGCCGAGTTCGCCGAGTTCGCCGAGTTCGCGGGCTTCGTCGAGACCGTCGAGACCGCCGGGTTCATCGAGACCGTCAAGACCGTCAAGACCGTCAAGACCGCCGAGACCGTCGGGTTCGCCGAGACCGTCGAGACCGTCGAGTTCGCGGAGCAGGATGTCCTCGATCCGCCGGGCCATCGCGGCCAGCGTCGGCGCCTCGAAGACGATCCGCAACGGGAAGTCGATCTCGAAGCGCTCGCTCACCTGGGCCATCAAGCGCAGCGCGAGCAGCGAATTACCGCCGAGCGCCAGGAACCCGTCGTCGCGGCCGATCCGCGGCGGGGCGAGCAGGTCCTGCCAGATCTCCGCCAGGATCTCTTCGCAGTCGCCCTCGGGGGGCGCGCCGCTGCCACCGGGTCGCGGGCGAGGCAACGCGGCCCGGTCGATCTTCCCGGCCGGGGTCAGCGGCAGCGCGTCGAGCGGAACCAGTACACCGGGCACCATGTGCCGCGGCAACCGCTCGCCGAGCGCGTCCCGTACATCCTCGGCGTCGAACGGCGCGTCGGACACCACGTAGCCGACCAGCGTCGGCCCGGCCGGCCCGTCCCACAGCGTCACGACCGCGGCGGACACCCCGGCCAGCGCGGTCAAGCCGGCCTCGATCTCGCCCAGTTCGATCCGGAAGCCGCGCAGTTTGATCTGATGATCGGCGCGACCGCGGTAGTCGAGTGTGCCGTCCCGGCGCCGGCAGGCGATGTCCCCGGTCCGGTACATCATCGCGCCGGGCGGCCCGAACGGGTCGCGGACGAAGCGTTCGGCGGTCCGGTCTGCGCGGCCGAGGTAGCCGAGCGCGACCCCGGCACCGGCGATGCACAGTTCGCCGGGCGCGTTGATCGGCGCGGGCCGGCCGGCCGGGTCCAGCACGTAGACGCGGGTGTTGGCGATGGGCGCGCCGAGCGGTACCACGCCGCGCGCGGCGTGCGCCCGGTCGACCCGCAGGGTGGTGGACCATACGGTCGTCTCGGTCGGGCCGTACATGTTCCACAGCGCGCCGCAGCGTTCGAGCAGTGCGCCGGCGAGGTCTCCGGTGAGCGCCTCGCCGCCGCACAACGCGACCAGTTCGGGCCGACCGGGCCAGTTCGCCTCCACGAGCATTCGCCACGTGGCCGGGGTCGCCTGGCACACCGTCACCTCGCGACGGGTGAGCCAGTCGCCGAGTGCGCGCCCGTCGGTGCTCGCCTCCCGGTCGGCGATCTCGACCCGGGCGCCGACCACGAGCGGCAGCCACAGTTCGAGGGCGGCGATGTCGAAGGTGAGCGTGGTGACCGCGGCCATCGTGTCGGCGGCGGTCAGTCCGGGTTCGTGGGCCATCGAGAGCAGGAAGTTGACGATCGCCCGATGCGGCACGGCGACCGCCTTGGGCCGACCGGTGGAGCCGGACGTGTGGATGAGGTAGGCCGGGTCCTCGGCCTCGATCCGTACGGCGGGGCCGGCGGTCTCGGGAGCGCGGTGGATTTCGGGGCCGTCCACGATAACGACGTCGTATCCGGGTTCGGCCAGGAGTGGGGTGCGGGCCGCGTGGGCGCGTTCGCCGACGATCAGGGTGACCTTGGCGTCGTCGAGCAGGGCCCGGTTGCGGGCGACCGGTTGGTCGGTGTCGATGGGCAGGTAGGCGGCGCCGGCGCGGAGCACGCCCAGCAGGGCGGCCGGCAGCAAGTGGGAGCGGGGCATGGCGATCGCGACGAGCGTGCCGCGTTCGGCGCCGTGCGCGCGCAGAATTTCGGCCAACCGTTGGGCGTGGGCGTCCAGTTCGGCGTAGGTGAGGGTACCGGTGTCGGCCGACACGGCGACCGCGTGCGGGGTGCGGGCGATCTGCGCGGCGACGAGTTCGTGCAGGCGCAGGTCGGCCACGGGGGTCGCGGCGGGGTTGTCGGCCTCGACCAGATACGTGTGTTCCGCGTGGTCGAACATGATCGTTTCGGCGATCGGCCGATCCGGGGCGGCCACGCCTTCGGCGAGGAGCGCCATCAGGTGGTCGATGATCGTTTCGATCGAGGCCGGGTCGTAGCGGGTGGTGCGATATTCGACCGACAGCAACGGGCCCGCGGCGGGAAACTCGACGAACATCGAGATGTCGGTCTTGGCCCCGCCGTTGCACACCTCGTTCAGGAACTCCAGTCTCAGGTCCGGGAGTTCGGTGACCGCGCCCGGATGGTTCTGTACCGCGAGCAGGATCTGCGACACGGGGGTGGCGTTGTCCGCGCCCGTCATGCCCGCGAAGCGCAGCTGTTCCAGGTAGGGCAACGCGCTGTGGTCGAGCGCGTCGAGCACCACGGGTCGCACCCGGTAAACCAGGTCGCGGAACGTGTCGGTGTCCTCCACCGCGAAGCGCAGCGGCACGGTGTTGAGCAGCGGCCCGACCACGTCCTCCAGCTCGGCGAGCGGACGGACCGCGAACGGGGCCAGCACGGCTTGGTCGGTGCGACCGGTGTAGCGGTGCACGAGGACCCCGAGCGCGGCGAGCAGGGTCATGTACAGGCTGACGCCCTCGCGGGCCGCCCATTCCTCGGCGCGGCGTACGAGTTCGGCGTCGAGGCGGCGCGCGAGGCGGGCCCCGGTGGGGTCGAACGGGTCGGCGTGCGGGCGGTCGCCCGGCAGGAGTTGCTCGCC
>NZ_WWJX01000843.1 GCF_009865215.1 Streptomyces sp. SID3343
GCCCCGACTGACGATCTGCCCGGTCTGCAACTCGTCCTGGCGGGCCCCGTCCAGGCGCGAGAGGGCACCGAAGATGCGGGTGCGCAGGTCGTACTGCACGTCCAGGGACAGCTTGCCCGCGACGTAGCGCCGCGCGAACGAGCACGCGAACGTCACCAACGCCGCGCCCACCAACAGGATCGACAGCGGAACGAGGTCGCCGACCTGTCCGGAGACCGCGTCGTCGACCACCTTGCGCTGGACGAGCGGGACCAGAGCGGTCACGCCCATGCCCAGCAGCGACGCGCCGAACGCGATCAAAACGCTGGTCCGATGCTGCCACGAGGCCGCCATCAGGCGGCGCAGCCAACCCTGTTCGGAGTCGCCGGGCGAAGGTCGGGTTGTCATAGCCAACCATTCTAATTGTTAGCCGAGGAAACGATGTACGGATAACCGGATCGTCCCTGGACCACACTCTCCCGGCGGGCCATCATGGGCCGCGTTCGACGCGAGACACCCGCCCGTCACCTGCCCTGGAGCCGCCATGACGACCCCCGCCACCCCCTGGGATCTGCCCGCCGGCTTCACGTGGGGAACCGCGACGGCCGCCTACCAGATCGAGGGCGCGGTGACCGAGGACGGCCGCGGTCCGTCCGTGTGGGACACGTTCTGCGCCGAGCCCGGTCGAGTGCGCGACGGGCACACCGGCGCGGTCGCGTGCGACCACTACCACCGCTGGGCCGAGGACGTCGCGCTGATGGCCGACCTGGGCGTCGACGCGTACCGCTTCTCCGTCGCGTGGCCGCGGATCCAGCCCGACGGTCGCGGCGCGCCCAATGCGGCCGGCCTGGACTTCTACGACCGCCTCGTCGACGCGCTCCTCGCCCGCGGCATCACGCCCACCCCCACGCTCTTCCACTGGGACCTCCCACAGGCCCTGGAGGACGCCGGCGGCTGGCTCGCCCGGGACAGCGCCGAGCGCTTCGCGGAGTACGCCGGACACGTCGCGGCCCGCCTGGGCGACCGGGTGCGCACCTGGATCACGCTCAACGAGCCGTTCATCCACATGGCGTGGGGCTACGCCCTGGGCGTGCACGCACCGGGACACGCGCTGCTCCTGGACGCCTTGCCCGCCGCGCATCACCAACTGCTCGGGCACGCCTTGGCGGCCCGCGTGCTGCGCGAGCACGGCGCGGAACGTGTCCTGGTCTCGAACAACCTGACGCCGGTCACCGCCGCGAGCGACACGGCGGCCGACCGCGCCGCCGCCGACGCGTACGACACGTTGCACAACCGCCTGTTCACCGACCCCCTGCTGCTCGGCCGCTACCCCGACCTGAGCGCCTACGGCCACGACAGCACCGCGCTGCCGTTCGTCGAGCCGGGCGATCTCGACCTGATCGGCGGCTCGATCGACGGCCTGGGCGTGAACTACTACAACCCGACCCTGATCGCCGAGGGCGAGCCCGACTCGCCGTTGCCGTTCACGAGTGTGGAGATCACCGGCGTCGCGCGCACCGCGTTCGACTGGCCCGTGGTTCCCGAGGGCCTGACCACCCTGCTCACCGGACTCGGCGAGCGTTATCGGGACGCGCTCCCACCGATCTGGATCACCGAGAACGGCTGTTCGACCGCGGAAGGCGACGACGACGTCGAACGCATCGCGTTCCTCGACGGGCATATCGCGGCCGTCGCCGCGGCGGTCAAAGCGGGAATCGACGTCCGCGGTTATTTCGTGTGGTCCCTCATGGACAACTTCGAATGGGCCGAGGGCTATCACCAACGCTTCGGGCTGATCCATGTCGACTTCCCGAGCGGCACCCGCACCCCCCGCGCGTCCTACCGGTGGCTGCGCGATCGACTCGCCCCGACGTCGACGGACGGGGTCGCGCACAGGCCCGCATAACGCCCGGGTCGGGACATGGACACGTGGGTGAGCGCGCAGGCGCACAATCCTCACCCTTCCGAGTGAAATTGCGTGTCCTGAGCCCTGGGCCAACTGATGTCGTCACCCGAGAGGGCGAACGGCGCCTTTTCCTGTGCCGACAAAACCCTAGAGTTGCCCCGCCGCCATGAAATCCCCGGGCGGCGCGGCGGAGCCGTGTCCGGAATTCCGAACACGGCGGGACGCCGATTCGTTCCCCCGACGTCCCGATGGTGAAGGGCAATTCCATGGTCAAGCACGGATTTCGCAGGGCTGCCGTGATCGTTACCGCGATCATTCTCGGCTCGATGGCATCGCTGTACATCCCTGCGGCGCGGGCCGCGCAGACTCCCCGGGAGCCGTTGATGCCCGACAGCTTCCTGCCGGCCCAACTCCTGCTGCCCTTCCAGAGCGCGGTGTTCAACCAGGAGGGCACGATGCTCGTCGGCTGACCTCCCCGGGGCGTCCCACCCCGGCCGCCCGCGAGTCACCGCACCACCGTCCGTCCGGACCCGCACCCCCTCGAACGCGGGGCCGCACGCACGAACGATCCCGGGGCCGTGGAACGCCGAACCGGCCTGTGCGCCCTTCGGCCCGGAATCGTCTCCGCCGCATCCGGGCCGGTCGACCCACACGGGAGTCGACCGGCTCGGGATGCCGGAGTGAGATCGTCGCCCCCGACACCGTGCTCCAGCCCGGTCTCGTCGCCTCGCGCGAGGGGCGACCGGCCCGGCACCCCACGCGAGGGGCGACCCACCCGGCTTCGTCCCGCGTCGTGCGGGGCTACCTCGGCCGACCCGCGATGGCCTTGAGGCCCTCGGCGGCGTACTTCTCGTCCAAGTCGCCGCCGGGGGCATCCGCCACGCCGATGCCCCCGATCGGGGCGCCGTCCACCGCGACCGGCACCGCGCCGGCCGGGACAACGTGCGGATCGTTGCGACCGGGTCCGGCCGGCCGCTGCAACGAGCGCGTAGGTCGGCGCGTTCCAGGACACGGCCGTGAACGCCTTGCGGCGCCGCCGGCCCCTCGGGTCGCGGGCCGCGCCGTCGCCCTTGAGCACGACCCTCGTCGCCCCGAGCGGTCGACGACCACCACGGCGACCTGCCGCCCCTCCTGCTCGGCGAACCCGACCGCACCGACGCGGACACGGACACGGACACCGACGCCGACGCGGACGTCTCGCGGCGAAGCTCGGCGTGGACACCCGTGCCGCCGCGGTCGGGTGGCCGCCGAACGGCGGCGGATCCGGCCGACCTGACGCCTCGTCACCTTCGCCTCGAACGCCCTTGCCAAGGCGACACCCACGCTCCATAGTGCTAAACAAAGTCAAGCATCTGAAGCGGAGCGTGTCATGTCCCACGGACCCGAAACCACCACCGACGAACTCGTCGCCGGCCTCGACCTCTCCGGCCGCACGGCGGTGGTCACGGGCGGCACGTCCGGCCTCGGCCGGGAAACCGTACGCGTGCTCGCCGGGGCCGGCGCACACGTCGTGCTGACCGCGCGCGACCACGACAAGGGCCACGAGGCGGTCGCCGACCTGCCCGGCAAGGTCGACCACGTCGTGCTCGACCTGACCTCGCTGGCCTCGGTCCGCGCCGGCGCCGCCGAACTCACCGAGCGTTACCCAGCCGTCGACCTCCTGATCAACAACGCCGGCGTGATGGCCACGCCGTTCGGCCGCACCGCCGACGGCTTCGAGACGCAGTTCGGCACGAACCACCTCGGCCACTTCCTGCTCACTGCGCTGCTCGCGCCGACGCTGCGGGCGGGTGCCCGGGTGGTCAACCTCAGCTCGGCCGGACACGTCTCCTCGGGCGTTCGCTGGGACGACCCCCACTACGAAAGCGCTCCCGAGGAGTACCACCCCTGGAAGGCGTACGGCGCGTCCAAGACCGCGAACATCCTGTTCACCGTCGAACTCGACCGCCGCCTGCGCGCGCACGGCGTGCGCGCCTACGCCGTGCACCCGGGCATGATCGCCACCAACCTCGGCCGCTACATGACCCGCGACGCCGGCCGCGACCTGCACAAGAAGGTCACCGCCGCGCACATGCCCGCGTTCAAGTCCATCCCGGCCGGCGCCGCGACCCAGGTGTGGGCCGCGACCGCGCCCGAACTCGCCGACGTCGGCGGCGTGTACCTCGCGGATTGCGCGATCAGCGCCGAGCACGCCCCGTGGGCCCTCGACGAGGCCGACGCCGCGCGCCTGTGGACGCTGTCCGAGCAATGGGTCGGCGAGGCGTTCCCCGTTCTGCCCGCGTGAAGGTCTACACGGGGATGGATCCGCGCCTGCCGCTGCGCGACGTGGCCGCGCACGCGCGCCGCGTGGAACGGGCCGGATTCGACGGCCTCCAGGTCGCCGAGACCGTGCACGACGCGTTCGCGGTCGCGCTGCTGGCCCTGGAACACACCGAGCGAATCACGGTCCGCACGTCGGTGGCGCTCGCGTTCGTGCGCTCGCCGCTGCTCACCGCGTACAACGCGTGGGATCTGGCCCGATTCTCCGGCGGCCGGTTCCGGCTCGGCCTGGGCACGCAGGTCCGGCAGAACATCGAGGAGCGCCACGGCATGCCGTGGTCGGCTCCGGTGGCCCGGATGCGCGACTACGTCGGCGCGGTCCGGGCCGCGTTCGACGCGTTCGCGACCGGGGCGGCGCCCGCGTACGAGAGCGAGCACTACCGACTCACCCGTATGCAGCCCTACTTCAACCCGGGTCCCGATCCGGAGACCGCGCCACCGTCGATCCTGCTCGGCGGCGTCGGTCACGCGATGTGCGCGCTCGCGGGGGAGGTCGCGGACGGGTTGGTGACCCACCCGACCAATTCCAGCCCGCGCTACCTGGCGACGGTGGCCCGCCCGGCCGTGGCCGAGGGCGCGGCGCGGGCGAGCCGGTCCGGGGCCGACCTGCCCCGAGCGTTCGAATTGACCGCCGGTACCCAGGTGATCGCCGGTGCGACCCGCGCCGCGCTCGATCTCGAACGCGAGCGACAGCGCCGCCTGTTCGCGTTCTTGTACTCCACGCCCGCGTATCGCCCCACGCTCGACCTGTACGGGTGGGGCGAGTTGCAGGAACGGCTGCAGTCGATGATCCGTCAGGACGGCTGGGACCGGCTCGGCGCCCACGTCACCGACGAGGTCCTGGACACCCTCGTGCCGATGGCGTCGTACGCGGACCTGCCCGACCTGATCCGCGAGCGCTGGGGCGGCCTGGCCGACGCGGTCACCGTGCCGCTGCCCGCCGATCCCTCGGCCGACGCGCGGATCCGGGACGTGGTCGCCGCGCTGCGCGCCTAGCCGGCGCTGTGACGGGTGGGGCGACGGGCCCGCGAGCGGGGGGATTGCTCGCGGGCCCGTCTTCCTCGACGGCGTGCTGGGGGGAGGCGCGCGCCGTCGGCGGCCCCGCCGGCGCCGTCCCGGGCCCGGCGGGAGCTTGAGGCCACGATGCCCCGTCGCCGTCGTCCGTGCCGAAGGATCGCCCGATCCGATACCTGCGCCCGACCGAACCCAGTCCACTCGAATCGAATTGGCTCTTATCGATCAGGCCACTGAAGATCAGGATGGGAACTGGCCTCGAAGATCGGGGGCCGATTTCCGATCCGGGCAGGAAGTGTGCCGTGAACGTCTATGTCGCGTGGTCCCTCGTCGTCTTCGTGGTTGCGACCGCCGTGCTCGCCCCCTTCCTCGGCGCGGACTCCCGTGACGGGGCGGATTGGACCCGACCCACCGGCCGAACCGACGACCGCCGGCCGACCCCGACCGGGCGGCCGCACGACCAACGGTCCGGCCGCGCCGCACGCACGTCCGGTCGGCCCGACGCTCCCGTCGACCTGCCCCCCGACGTCTTCGCCGCGCCGCGCCCGATCCCCGTCCCGCGCCCCCGCCGCGCCGCCGCTTCGATCCGGGCCGGCAGGGATATCTGACGGATGGTCAGGTTTGCCGGGCCGTCCCCGCACAGGTGGCCCGGGCGACTCGTTTCATCGGCTGATCTTCCGATGATCGGCTCTCCCGGTCGCTCGCTGTGAGCGCTAGCATCCGCATTGAGGAGCTGCCGGACTTCGCCGTGCACACGGCCCCGCGTGACCCGAGAACCGCGGGCCGTGCCGGGCCGTTTGCCACCGTCCGGTACCAAGAGCAGCAGCCCACCGGGGGTCCATCTCCATGCACAGCGCCATCGGCCGTCGTACGTCCCGTCGTCTCTCCTTCGGCGCGGGGCTGCTCGCGGCGGTGTGCACGCTCGCGGCGCTCGCGCCCGCCACGAGCGCCGTCGCGGAACCCGACCACCTC
>NZ_WWJX01000844.1 GCF_009865215.1 Streptomyces sp. SID3343
CGGCTTGGGCGCTCTCGCGCGGCGGCGACGGCAAGTCCGCCGCCAAGCCCGTGCCGACGACCCCCGCCACCCACGCGGCCGCCGTCCCGCCTCCCGCGTCGCCGCCTCCCGGCATCCGCGAGCTCACCATCTGGACGACCGAGGGCCTGATCCCGAGCGCCGTACTCGGCGACCTGGGTATCGAGTTCGCACAAGGGTCCGCCGGCGTACGGCTCGGCAGCCACGTGCAGCCGAAGGCGAACTACGCCCAGGCGTTGGAGCAGGCGCTGCGCGCGGATCGCGGACCCGACGTGTTCGAAGTCGACCTGCTGACCCTGGCCCGGTTCGAGGCGGCCGAACTGGTGATGGACCTGACCCCGTTGCAGGACCGGTTCGACGGCGCCGCTTGGTTCCCCGCGGTGCGCGCCGCGTGCACGTCGGCCGCTCGCGTGTACGCGCTGCCGCTGTCGGCGAGCGTGCCGGTGGTGCTCTACGACAAGGGCCTGTTCCAGGCCGCGCAGGTGGGGGTGCCCGCCGACCGCGTGACATGGGTGGCCGACCTGGAGAAGCTGCGCACTGTCAATGCCGCCAACCCCGACTTCCGCGCGCTGTACGTGCCCGGGACGGCGTGGCCGGTGTTGGCGTCGTGCGTGTGGGAGGACGACGGCACGATCGCCGTCCAGGAGGGCGACGCGTGGCGGGGCACCCTCGACCTGCCCGGCTCGACCGAGGGCGCCAGGTTCTTCCGCCACCTGCAGTCGTACGCTCCCGACGCGGCCGCGGTCGGTGACGACGACGCGGCGGTGGCGGCGCGCTTCGCCAAGGGCGGCGTCGCGTCGGTGCTGGGCGAGGCGTCCTTGTACGACGCGTTGATCGCGGCGAATCCCGCGCTGCGGGCGGTCCTCGGGGCGTTTCCGATTCCGGGCCGCACGGCGGGCAAGCCGGGCGCGGTGGGCGTGCGCGGGACCGTGCTCGCGGTGTCGGCGACCAGCCTGTTCAAAGAGAGTGCGATCCAGTTGCTCGCGCTGCTCGCCGGTGACCGGTGGCGGGCCCGGCTGGCCGGTGACGGTCACCTGGTGCCGATCCGTACCGGCTTGGACCGCGCGCTCCCGCCGGACAACCCGGTGATCCCGGCCGCGATGGCGGCGCTGCCCGGCGCCCGCGCGTATCCGGTCGCGCCGGGTTGGTCGGAGCGTCCGCTCGCCGAGCTGTCCAGGCAGACCCTCGCGGGCGCGGATCCGCTCGTCGCGGCGGCCGCCGCGAACGCCATCGTCAACCGCGAGTTCGGCGTGGTACCGAGCTGACGTCCCGGGGCCGACGTCCGGGGCCGACGCCTTGGAGCCGACCACCTGTCATGTGTCGCCGGATACGCGATGTCGCGTATCCGGCCGACTCGATCCGAAGGAGCGCCGTGCCGTCCTGGAACGACGACCCCGAGGCGTCGACCGACGACGCGGTCGTTCCGCCGCGCTCGGCCGCACCGCCCACCGCCGAACCGGTCCCCGGCGACGCCCACGTCCGCCGCGGCGTGCCGTTGGCCAAGCCGCCGGCGCCCACCGACCCGGGCGCGACCGTACCGCCGCCCCGGCCCACCTACGCGCCGGTGGCCGTGCCGCCTCCGCCGCAATATCCGCAGGTCCCGCCGCCGCCCACCTGGGCACCGCCCCCGCCGCCCGGCGGTTCGTCCCGGCGCCGGTTCCTCGCGCTCGGATCGGCCGCGGCGGTC
>NZ_WWJX01000845.1 GCF_009865215.1 Streptomyces sp. SID3343
GCGGAGCCGGAACCGTACGGACGGGACGTGGGCGGAACGGATCCGTATGCGCGGGACGTGCCCGGACCGAGCCCCTATCGGCGGGACGCGGCGGAGCCGGATCCCTACGCGCGGGACGCGGTCGGGCCGGATCCCTATGCGCGGGAGGTTTCCGACCCTTACGCGCGGGACGTTCCCGGGGCGGAGCTGTACGAGCGGGAAGCGCCGACCCAGGACCTGTACAAACGGGAGGCGCCGGGGCGGGATACCTACGAGCGTGACGCGTACGACCGCGACCGCGACCGCGATCGGGGTGGTTCGGGTCGCGACGGCTACGGCGCGCCGGAGCCCGAGCGGGAGTCCGAGTCCGATCGGCGCGAGCGGGAGCGGATCGAGCGGCTCGACCGGACCCTTCGGCTCGACGACGTCGACCCGTACGACGAACCCGAGAAGCCCGGAGGCACGTGGTGACCGACTCCGCCGATCCCACCGCGCCACGCCAGTTGGTGATCGTGGTCGACCTGCGTACCGAGTTCGCATCGGTGCTGGCTGCCCGTCGGTTCGCCGACATCCAGACCGCGTACGCGCGGGCCCGGGTGCCGGCCGGGACCCAGCACGTGAACGCCGACCGGGTGCTCGTGATCGACGCCGTCGAGGAGTTGACGGCGCACCGCGAGGCGTACGAACTGATCTTCGCCGGCATGTACAGCAAGGTCGTGTGCGTCGCGGTCGGCACGCCCGCCGCGGGCTCCGTCGTGCTGCGCCGACCCGGCCAACTCGCGGGCAGCGACGCCGCGACACTGTGGGTCGGCGACGTGCGCGGCACCGAGTGGGCGCCGGGGCGTGCCCCGGGGATCACGCTGGCGCCCGACGACGCGGACGCGCTCGGGCCGCTGCTCGACGTGCTCACCCAACCCGAGGTGTTCGACAACGTGCTGGGTGGGGTCACCGAGATGCCGCGTTCGGCCGCTTCGCCCGGCATGAGCGTGTTCGTCCACCGCATTCGCGACGACGCCGTACAGCGGGCCAGGATCCGCGCCGCCCAGCGGTTCGCCGGAAACGACGGCGGCGTGGACGAGCCGTGGCCCGAACCGCTCGCGTCGCTCGCCGAGGGCAGGGGCGCCGCGCTCGCGGTCGCCGGGCCCGGGTCGCAGGACTGCGTACGGCCCGACGGCCGGCTCGGTGGCATCGGCGGCCTCGCCGGGCAGGGCTTCA
>NZ_WWJX01000846.1 GCF_009865215.1 Streptomyces sp. SID3343
CGAGGCGAACCTGTTGCTGACGGCCGCGACCGCGCACCCGCTGCTCGGCCGCAGCGCGTGCCTCGCCGAGGGCACCGCCGGCGTCGCGCTCGCCCACCTCGCGCTGTACGGCCACGACCACGACGACCGGCACCTCGACGAGGCCCTGCGGTTGCGCGCGTCCATCCCCGACGGCGCTGGCCTGCTCGGGGACACCGACGCCACCGGGCTGCTGTACGGCCGGGCGGGCATCGCCCTGCTCGACCACTATCTGCACCGCCTGGGCCTGGACGACCACGCGCTCGGTCGCGGCCTGGAACTGCTGCGCACGGAACCGGCTTTCGCGGCCCGCAACGCCCGTCGCGGGATCGGCGACCGCGACTTTGTCGAGGCCCGCCCCGCCTGCGTACAGCTCGCCCGAGGCATCGCGGGCTTCGCGACCGTGGCCGCGCGCTACCCGGCCGACGCCGACGAGGAACTCGCCCGTTCGGTGACCGACGCCGTCTCCGGCATCGCCACCGCGCTCACCGCCGACGCCGGCCTGTACGCCGGACGCGCCGGCCACGTGCTGGCGCTCGCCGAGCACGCCGCGCTCACCGGCAGCGCCGAGAGCGGGCGCCAAGCCCTGTGCGCGGCCCGCACGTTGTACTGCCACGCCGTCGCGCACCCCACCGGGGTCCGCTTCCTCGGCGAGGGTCGTGCCCGCTTCAGCGCCGACCTGGCGAGCGGCTCGGCAGGGACACTCCTCGCGCTGACCCGGCTCCTCGACCACCGCGACGACACGTTCTTCACCCTGGACCGGCCGACCGTCGTACCCACCACGACACACCCGGCGCCCTGACCCGGGCGCATCCCGACACCCGGGGACGGCGCGTCGGGCACGACACCCCGGCCAGGCACCCGGCCCGGGAGCCGCCGTGCCTGCGGTCGT
>NZ_WWJX01000847.1 GCF_009865215.1 Streptomyces sp. SID3343
TTCGCGTGCGGCGTCGCGCAGTTCGTCGGCCTGTACGCGTGGCTGCTCCTGTTCGCCCTGCCCGCCGTGGTCCTGCTCTACCGGCTGTTCGCCGTCTGGCACCTGCCGGTGCATCGGCCCGGCGCGGGCGGTGTCCTCGATCGCCTCACCCGGATGAACCTGACCGGGTTCGTCCTCCTGGAGGTCGGCTGGCTGGTCGGGAGCCTGGTGCTGTCCCTGCTCGTCGGCCGACTGTTGATGCTCGGGGTCCGACCCGGGTGGTATCCCCTGTGGGGCGTGACCTACCTGCGGTTTTGGCTGTACGGCAAGGTGCTCGCCTTCAGCCCGCTCGCGTTCCTCACCGGTTCGCCGCTGCTGGCTCCGTGGCTGCGGCTGCTCGGCGCCCGGATCGGCCGGGGCTGCCACCTGTCGGCGGTCGTCGGGCTGCCCGCGTTCGTGGAGATCGGCGAGGACGTCGGCATCGGTTACGGCGTGCGCCTGCAACCGTACGTGGTCGCGGACGGTTGGCTGCGTCTGGCGCCGATCCGGATCGGCTCCGGCAGCTTCGTGGGCACCAACAGCGTGGTGCTGGCGGGCGCCGTGATCGGCGATCGGGCCTCCGTCGGCGAACAGTCGCTGGTGCCCGCGGACCACGTGGTGCCCTCCGACGAGCACTGGGCCGGCTCGCCGGTGGCCCGCCAGGACGCCGTACCGCCGCTGTTGGCGGCCATGGCGGCTGCGGACGACCAACGACCTTGGACCGTGCGGGTGTTGGTGGGATTCGGCGCGGGGGCCGTGCTGCTCGCCCTGGTTCCGCTACTCGTCGCCGGCGCCGCCGGTGCCCTCGTGGGGTGCGTGGCCTGGCAGTTCGGCTTCGGGTGGGCGGTCGCCTCCACCGCTCTGGCGGGGCCCTTGGTCGTGGTGTTCACGTGCACGCTCGTCCTGGTCGTCAAGCGGGGGGCGCTGCCGCGCGTGCGGGCCGGCATCCACCCCGAGCGCAGCGGCCTGGGCGTGCGCAAGTGGATCGGCGACGGCATGATGACCACCAGCCTGACCCTGACCCACTCGCTCTATTCGACCCTGTACCTGGTGCCGTTCCTGCGCCTGCTCGGCGCCCGCACCGGGCGCTGGTCGGAGGTGGCGACCGTCAGCTTCGTCGACCCGGAGATGCTGATCATCGGCGAAGGCAGCTTCGTGGCGGACGTCAGCGTGGTGGGCCCGGCGGTGTTCCACCGCGGCCGCGTCGCGCTCGCCCCGGCCGAGATCGGAGCCCGCAGCTTCGTCGGCAACGGCGCTCTCGTACCGGGCTCGTGCCGACTGGGCGAGAACAGCCTGCTGGGCGTCCACTCCCTCGCGCCGACCCGACCGACCGATCCCGAGACGACCTGGCTGGGTTCACCGGCGCTGTTCCTGCCGAGCCGCGAGGCCAGCCCGGACTTCCCGCCGAAGCTGACGTACAGCCCCACGCCGGGGCTGATCGCCGGCCGGCTGGCCGTCGAGTACTTCCGGGTGACCCTGCCCGCCACGATCGGCGCCCTGGGCGCCCTGGGCAGTCTCTACGCGTCCGTCCACGTCGCCCGGGCGTGCCCGCCGTGGGTGCTTCTTCTCCTGGGCCCCGCGCTCTTCCTGGCCGTCGGGGTGGTCTCGACCCTGGCCGCGGTGGTGCTGAAGTGGCTGATCATCGGCCGCTACCGGGCCCGCGTCGAGCCGCTGTGGAGCATGTGGGTGCGCCGCACCGAGTTGATCACCGGGCTGTACGAGAACCTCGTCGTGCCGAGCCTGCTGAACTTCCTCACCGGCACCCCGCTGATGGGCCCGGTCCTGCGTCTGTTCGGCGCCCGCATCGGTCGGCGGGTCTGGCTCGCCACGACCTACCTGACCGAGTTCGACCTGGTCGAGGTCGGCGACGACGCGGCCGTCGCGGAGGTGACGTCGCTCCAGACCCACCTGTTCGAGGACCGCGTGATGAAGATGTCCAAGGTCCGTATCGGCGAAGGCAGTTCGGTCGGCACCCGATCCGTCGTCCTCTACGACGCACAGGTCGGCGCCGGCACCTCGCTGGACGCCCTGTCGCTCGTGATGAAGGGCGAACACCTCCCCGACGGTTCCCGGTGGCGCGGCATCCCGGCCCGTCCCGCGTGACCCCTCCCCTGTTCCGACCGTCGTGTCCCCCTGCCCCCACACCCCCATCGGAGACGCTCATGGCACCGCTCGCCCAACGCACCATGACCGAACCCCGGGTCGACTGCGACCTTCCCGGCCCCCGTTCCGCCGAACTGCTCGCGCGCCAGGAACGACGCGAGTCCAACGCCCGCACCTATCCGCGCCACCTGCCCATCGCCTTGGCCGAGGCCGCCGGAAGCTTCGTCCGCGACGTGGACGGCAACGTCTTCATCGATTTCCTCACCGGGGCCGGCGTGCTGTCGCTGGGGCACAACCACCCCGAGTTGGTCAGCTCCGTCACCGCGCAACTCGGGGTGCTGACCCACGGTCTCGACTTCCCGACCCCGGTGAAGGACGAGTTCCTCGAAGCCCAGTTGTCCATGTTGCCGGTGACCATGCGCAACCGGACGAAGGCACATTTCTGCGGCCCGACCGGAGCCAACGCCATCGAGGCCGCGGTCAAGCTCTGCAAGATCGCCACCGGCCGCGGCGACATCGTCACCTTCCAGGGCGGCTTCCACGGCAGCACCCACGCCACCATGGCGCTGACCGGACTGGTGTCCCAAAAGCGGCCCGTCCCCAACAGCGTGCCCGGCACCCACTTCTTCCCCTACTCCTACTGCGGCAGGTGCCCGCTCGACCTGAGCCCGGACACGTGCAGCACGAACTGCGTCGCCTACCTGGAGCGTTCGCTGACCGACAGCAACGGCGGCATCCCCCTTCCCGCCGCGGTCGTGCTGGAACTGGTCCAGGGCGAAGGCGGTGTCGTGCCCGCCACGACGGACTTCGTCCGACGCCTGCGCGCACTCACCCGTGAACTCGGCATCCCGCTGATCGTCGACGAGGTGCAGACCGGATGCGGACGCACCGGCACGTGGTTCGCGTTCGAGCAGTACGGCATCGAACCGGACGTCGTCGTCGCCTCCAAGGCGCTCAGCGGCATCGGCACACCCATCGCGCTGATCCTGTACGACGCGGCACTGGACACGTGGGCGTCCGGCGCGCACATCGGCACCTTCCGGGGCAACCAACTCGCCTTCGCCGCGGGCGTCGAGGCCGTGCGCATCTTCCGGCGCGACGACGTCCTGGGCAACGTGCGCCGCCGCGGCGCGCAGATCCACGACCGTCTCACCCCCCTGATGGCCCACCCGTGGGTCCGCGACGTCCGCGGCCGGGGGCTGATGTGGGGCATCGAGCTGGCCGACCCGGACTCCGGCCGGCCCGCCGCCGACTTCGCCGGCGCCGTCCAGACCCGCGCGCTGCGCCGCGGCCTGATCGTCGAGCGCGGCGGTCGCGACGACTGCGTGGTGCGGATCCTGCCGCCGCTCAACGTCGCCGCCGACGTCGTGGACACCGCGTGCTCGATCCTCGTCGACGCGATCGAGACCGGCCACCCGTAGATCCGCCCCGCACGGGTCGACCGCCACGCGGGCGACCCGGCGCCGACCGGCCGCCCCACCCGGGGCGGCCCCTGGAGGAGACCTCGTCCCCATGGTTCTCATCGTCCAGAAATACGGCGGCTCCTCGGTGGCCGGCACCGACCGGATCCGACACGTCGCCGAACGCGTGGTCGCCACCCACCGAGAGGGTCACGACGTCGTCGTGGTGCTGTCCGCCATGGGCGACACCACCGACGAACTGCTCGACCTGGCCCGGCAATTCACCCCGCTACCCAACCCGCGCGAGCTCGACGTGCTGTGCACGGCGGGTGAACGCATCTCCAACGCCCTGGCCGCGATCGCGATCCGCGCCCTGGGTGAGCGGGCGTGTTCGCTCTCCGGCCCCCAGGCCGGCGTGTTCACCACGGCGGAGTACGGCAACGCCCAGATCGTGGAGGTGTCGCCGCAACGCATCCGTCGCGAACTCGACCGCGGCGCGATCGTCCTGGTCGCCGGCTTCCAGGGACTCAATCGGGACACCGACGACATCACCACCCTGGGGCGCGGCGGTTCCGACACCACGGCCATCGCCCTGGCCGCCGCGCTCAAGGCCGACGTCTGCGAGATCTACACGGACGTGGACGGCGTCTACAGCGCGGATCCCAGGATCGTCCCGAACGCCGCCCTGCTCGACCACATCACCTACGAGGCGATGCAGGAGATGGCGGCCGCCGGCAGCAAGGTGCTGGCCCTGCGCTCGGTCGAATACGCGCGCCGCTGCGGGGTGCCCATCCACGTCCGGTCCTCCTTCGGCGACAAACCCGGAACCCTGGTGTCCGCCTCGACCGACCACCTCGGCACCGAGCAGTCCACGATCACCGGCGTCGCCCACGACCTGTCCGGCGCGAAGGTGACCGTGACCGGCGTACCCAACCACCCCGGAACGGTGGGACGACTCGTGCGGGCGGTCGCCGACGCCGGGGGCGAGATCGACATGGTCGTCCAGAACGCGGTGCGACCGGCCGGCGGACGCACCGACGTCACCTTCGTGTTGCCCCGCGAAGGCGCCCTCGTCGCGCTCGCCGCACTTCGGGAGACCCACGCGGAGATCGGCTTCGAGGAGGTGAGTCACGACGCGGACGTCGGCAAGGTCTCGGTCATCGGCACCGGCATGCGGGCCGGCTCCGGCGCGACCGCGACGTTCTGCGAAACACTGGCGGCGGCGGGCGTCAACGTCGAGATCATGTCGATGTCGGAGATCGGCATCTCCGTGCTGTGCCGCAGCGGCCAGGTCGCGGACGCGGTACGGGCGTTGCACACCGCGTTCGACCTCGACACCACCGAGGCCGCACCGGTCCACGCGGTGACGGGCCGCTAAAGCCGTCGGGGCCACCCGGCGAGGTCGCCTCGATCCGTCGACGGACGGGTCCGGCCTCGTCCGGGTCGGCCCCACCCGTGCGGCTTCGGCCGTTGTGCGATCGCACCATGGGATGCGCTCGGATTCGTCGGGACGACCATCAGCCGCGGCGTCCGGTCGGCGTAGCGTGCGGGTTAGCCGTCCCGCTACCTGCGAAAGAAGGTCCCATGGCCGCAACCGTCGACACCGCCCACTGGAACGCCCGGTTCGCCGACCTGATCGCCGAGTACAAGGTGCCCGGCGCGAGCCTGGCCTTCCTGCACGACGGGGAGGTACACACGTTCGCCGCCGGGGTGCTGAACAACGCCACCGGCACCGCCGTGACGACCGACTCGCTGTTCCAGATCGGTTCGGTGACCAAGGTCTGGACGGCCACCCAGCTGATGCTTTTGATCGAGCAGGGTCGGTTCACCTTGGACACGGCGGTCGTCGACCTGCTGCCCGAGTTCAAGGTCGCGGACGCCGGCGTGACCAAGACCGTGACGATCCGGCACCTGCTGACGCACACCTCCGGCATCGACGGTGACCTTTTCCTGGACACCGGGCGCGGTGACGACTGCCTGGAGAAGTACGTCGAGGGCTGTGCGGATCTGGCCCGGAACCACCCGATCGGCGAGTCGTTCTCGTACTGCAACACGGGTTTCGTGATCGCCGGTCGGATCATCGAGCGGCTCACCGGCAAGACGTGGGACGCGGCGCTGCGCGAGCAGATATGCGAGCCCCTGGGCCTGACCCACACGTGGACGCTGCCGGAGGACGTGCTGCGGTTCAACGCGGCCACCGGGCACCTGGAGGGCGGCGAGCCGACCCCGACGTGGGGCCTGCCGCGCTCGATGGGCCCGGCCGGGCTGATCTGCGCACGGGCGAGCGACGTGGTCGCGTTCGGTCGGGCGCACCTGGGGACCGACCTGCTCGCCGAGCCCGGGGTGATGACCGAGCCGCAGGTACGGCTGCCCAACCCGCACACGCTCGCCCCGGAGTGGGGCCTCGGCTGGATCGTCGACGAGTGGTCGGGCCACCGGGTGATCCTGCACGCGGGCAACACCATCGGCCAGTCCGCGATGTTGTGGGTGCTCCCGGACACCGGCACCGTGGTCTGCCTGCTGGCCAACGGCGGCAACACCGCCGCCCTGCAACGCGCGCTGGGCGGCGAGCTGTTCGCCGCGTTGGTGAACGTCGAGATGCCGCCGCGGCTGGGGCCGCCCGAGACGCCGGTGGAGGTCGACCTCGATCGCTATGTCGGGGTCTACAAGCGCGAGGGCAACCGCACCACGGTGTCGGTCCGCGACGGGCGGCTGCACCTGTACATCGAGTGCACCGACAGCCTGGCCGACCTCACGCCACCGGTCGACCTGGCGCTCGTCCCCGTCGACGCGACCACGTTCGTGGGCCGCCGCAAGGACAGCCCGCTGTGGGACAGCGTGGTGTTCTACGAACTCGCGGACGGCTCGCTGTACATGCACTTCGGCGTACGCGCCACCCCGAGGACAGGCTGACCGACCGCCCTTCGCGGGACCGATGCGCGCGACGCGGCCCGGCCGCGCGCGTCGGTCCCGCGAGGCTGCGCGGACATCCCCCGCCGACGGCCGGTACTCGACAGGGACCGGAGGACCGGCCCCCGGACGAGCGTGCCGATCGGACCCGGCCTGCACCAGGCCGGAGCGGAGGAGGGATCATGGACGCATGTGTCCCGTTCCCGACGCCGCCGCCTACCTCGCCGGCCACTGGTCCATCGACCGCATCGTGGTCGACGAACGCACCGGGGACCGGGGCTCCTTCACCGGCACCGCGGAGTTCCGGCGCGTCGACGACGAGTTGCTCGAACTGGAGTCGGGTGAATTCGTGTGGGGCGGCGTGGCCAATCCGGCGAGCCGTACCCACCGACTCGTGCCGCGAGCCGACGGCACGGCCGACGTACTCTTCGGCGACGGCAAGCCGTTTCACGACCTGGACCTGCGCACCGGCCGCTGGAGTACGCGCCATCCCTGCGCCGCGGACCTCTACGACGGGGAGTTCACCGTCGTGTCCCACGACGAATGGCACCTGCGATGGCGGGTGGCGGGTCCGGCGAAGACGCAATTGCTGACCTCCGTCTACCGGCGGATCCGACCGGCGGGCTGACCGCCGGCCGGGTCGCGTCACTCGCGTGCCGGGAGCCGGCGGGCGATGACGAGCGCGGTGCCGACGACACCGAACGCGAGGACCAGGGTGGCGACGTGCATGGCGTCGGTGAACGCGTCGACGACCGCAACGTGCAGGCTCGGGTCGGGCGTACGCGTCCACGCGGCGGCGACCGTCGTGGGGTGGTCGGGGCCGGACAGCGGCGCGGGCAGTCGGGCGACGAAGGTCGCGGTGGTGACGGTGCCGGTGACGGCGATGCCCAGTGCGCTGCCCAACTCCCGGGCCAGGCTTTGCAGTCCGGAGGCCGCGCCCGCCCGATCCGGCGGCAGCGCGCTCATCATGGCGTGCGAGAGCAGCGGGGTGGCGATCCCGCAGCCGAGCGCCGTGAGTCCGGCGCCGAGCGCGTACAGCGCGTACGGGGTACGGGCGTCGGCGAACGAGACCGTCCCGAGCCCGCCGGCCAGGACGAACATGCCCACCACGACCGTGCCGCGCCGCCCGCAGACCCGCTCCAGGAGCAGTCCGCAGCGGGGTCCGGCCAGCAGGGCCGCGGCCATCGGCAGCAGTCGCAGCCCCGCGCCCAACGGCCCGTAGCCCTTGGCGTACTGAAGGTACTGTCCGTTGAGGTAGAACAGCCCGAACATGCCGGTGAACAGGGCCGCCATACCCACCGCCCCGGCCCGCACGGCGGGGCGCGCGAGCAGTCGGGGATCCAGGAGCGGGTGCGCGGCCCGCGACTGGTGCCACGCCCAGGCGGCGAGCAGGACCACCGCCGCGCCGCCGGCGCCCAGGACCGTCGGCCCGGCCCAACCGGACTGCGGGCCGCTGACGATCCCGTAGAGCAGCGCCAGGAATCCGGCCGCGAGCAGGACACCGCCGACCGGATCGAGCGGCCTCGACAAGCGGGCGCCCGCGGGCACGACCACGGCGACCAGCAGCAGGGCGCAGCCGGCGAGCGGGATCAGGCACACGAAGAGCGTGCGCCACGTGCCGTACTCGATGGCCGCGCCGCCGCCCACGTTGCCCAGCACGGCCGCGAGGCCGGTCATCGACGCCCAGACCGCGATGGCCTTGCGGCGCCGCCCGTCGGGCAGCCCCTCGACCAACAGGGCCAGGGTGGTGGGCAGTACGGCCGCGGCACCGACCCCGCTGATCACGCGTCCGGCGATCAGGAGGCCGACGTGCGGTGCCCACGCGCAGACGGCGGAGCCGAGGACGAAGATGCCCAGACCGCACATGAGCGTGCCCTTGCGGCCCCTGCGGTCGGCGAGCGCGCCGGCGGGGATCAGCAGGCACGCGAACGCGACCACGTAGCCGTCCACCACCCACAGCACCGCCGCCCCGGAGGGGTGCAGGCTGCCGGCCGACAGGTCGGGGATGGCCAGGTTGACCGCGGACACCATGCCGACGACCAACGTGACGCACAGACACAGGGCGAAGGTCAGCGCGCCCGGGCCGCCTCGGCGGCGCGGCGTCGCGGGGTGGACCTCGGACGCGGTTGCGGATGCGGATGTGGGGACGGGCAAGGCGGCCTCCGGGCATGGC
>NZ_WWJX01000848.1 GCF_009865215.1 Streptomyces sp. SID3343
TCGGGGTGGGATCGCGCGACGTGATGCGCGGCGGTGAACCGCTCTCGCTGGAGGACCTGATGCCGTGGGCGAGTCCCGGCATCGCCGCAGGTCGGACCTGGGTGTACGCCCCCGAGCAGGGCACGTTGCGCCGCCGCCGGGAGCGCCTCGCCGAGGCCCTGGCCGAGGACCCGGAGGCGGGGAACGCGCTGTTTCGGCCGTCCCGTTCGCGGACGACGGCCTCGCTACCGGCGCCGCTGCCCGGTTGTGACGCCCCGTCGGGTCCGCTCGCGCGCGAGGTCGGGCCCGCGCCGCGGTTGGTCAGGGTCGCGCGGCGGCCGTTCGACCGACAGTGGCTGCTCGCCGACCACCGGGTGGTGGACTTCGCGCGGCCGGAGCTGTGGCGGGTGCGCGGCGAACACCAGGTCTACTTGACGATGCGACAAGCCGGGGATCCCTGGCCGGTGTTGTGCAGCGCGCTGTTGCCGGACGCGATGCACCACGGGGGGCGCGGTGGGCGAGTGCTGCCGCTGTATCGCGACCCGGCGGGCGCCGAGCCGAACGTCGCGCCGGGCCTGACGTCGCTGCTCGCGGATCGGCTCGGGGCGGCGGTGTCGGCCGAGGACCTGCTCGCGTGGATCGTGGCCGTGACGCGGGATCCGCGGCGGATCCCGCTCACGACGGATCCGCGCGTGTGGGCGGACGGGGTGCGGATCGGCCGGTGCCTGGTCGCCCTGCACACGTTCGGCGCGCGGTTCGGGCGACCGGGCGAGGGCAAGCCGCGACTGCCGGGCGGGCGGCGGCCGTTCGTGCGCGAACCGGTCCCGGCCCGGCCGACGGCGGCGACCTACGACGACGAGACCCGGTCCGTGCTGCTCGGCTCCGGCCGGATCGGACCGGTCCCGCGCGAGGTGTGGGACCTGGGCGTGCTGGAACCGTGGGTGGCGGCCCGTGTCGAGCCCCCGGGCGAGGGCCTGGAGCGCATCCGCGAACGCACCTGGTCGAGCGACCTGACCAGCGAACT
>NZ_WWJX01000849.1 GCF_009865215.1 Streptomyces sp. SID3343
GGCGAGGACGCGGCCAAGGTCGCCGCGAGCGCGGTGGAGCACGCCCGCCGACTCGCCGCGGTCGACCATCGCGCGCATCGCCCCCTCCTGGCCGGCGCCCTGCGCGAACTCGGCGCCCGGCTCGGCGACACCGGCCACCAGGACCAGGCGCTGACCACGCTCGGCGAGTCCGTACAACTCTTTCGCACCCTCGCCGCCCAGACCCCCGAGCGCTACCGCACCGAACTCGCCCTGTCCCTGGACGAATCGGCCGGCCGACTGGCCGCAACAGGCTCCCCCGACGCCGCGCTCGCGGCGTTCGGCGAGGCCGAACGCCTGTTGGGCACCGGCCCCGCCGAGGTCCGCCTGGCCCCCGTCCTGCTGCGCCACGCCACCCTGCTCGCCCGCCTGGGCCGCGGCGCCGAGGCGATCGCCCTCGCCACCGACGCGGTCGAGGTCCGCCGCACGT